>CAYNMI010000535.1:0-1503 GCA_964398095.1 uncultured Desulfobacca sp. | reverse complement strand
AGCCTTCCAGGGCTTCCTTGCGTTCGTGGTTGTGGTCGCAGAAGCCCACCCCCAGCTTATAGGCGATGGGGCGTTCCTTGACCCCGCCCACGAAGATATCCACGTCCTGCTCCTGGAGGAAGCTGGACAGCTCCAGGGGGTTGGAATCGTCCACGATGATGGTGCCGGCGTCGGTGATGTCGTGGAGTTCCTGGTAATCTTCCTGGGTGCCGGTCTGGGAGCCCACCAGGACCACCTGCATACCCAGGAGCCGGAAGGCCTTCACCAGGGAGAAGGCCTTGAACGCCCCCCCCACATAGATGGCGGCCTTCTTGCCGGCCAGGGCCTGCTGGTATTCCCGGAGCTGGGGGTAAAGGACCGACAACTCCTCTTTGACCAGCGCCTTGGTGCGTTCCATCATGTCGGCATCATCGAAGAATCTGGCCACGGCATAAAGAGACTCGGCCATGTCCTCCACCCCGAAGTAGGATACCCGGAGCCAGGGCGTGCCATAGGTCTCTTGCATCATTTTGGCCAGGTCCATGGTGGACCCGGAGCACTGGACCACGTTCAAGGCGGCGCCGTGGGCCCGGCGGATGTCGTCCACCCGGCCGTCCCCGGTGATGTTGGCCACCACCTCGATGCCCATGCGCTTAAAATAGTCCCGGATGATCCAGATCTCTCCGGCCAGGTTGAAGTCGCCCAGGATGTTGAGGCTTTTCTTGCTGATGCCGGTGATGTCCCCAGTGCCCGTCAGTTTAAACATGGCCTGGCAGGCGGCGTGGTACCCGGCCCGCTTGTTACCCTTAAAACCTTCGGATTGCACCGGCAGGACCGGGATGCCCTTTTCACGGCTCACCTTTTTGCAGACCCCTTCCAGGTCGTCGCCGATGATCCCCACAATGCAGGTGGAGTAGACGAACGCGGCCTTGGGGTGGTGCCGGTCGATGAGTTCGGTCAGGGCCCGGTAGAGCTTGGTCTCGCCGCCGAAGATCACGTCCATTTCCTGGAGGTCGGTGGAGAAGCTCAAGCGGTGCAGTTCCGGCCCTGACGACAGGGCGCCCCGGATGTCCCAGGTGTAGGCGGCGCAGCCGATGGGGCCGTGCACCAGGTGCAGGGCGTCGGCGATGGGATAGAGCACCACCCGGGAACCGCAGAACACGCAGGCCCGCTGGCTCACCGCCCCGGCCAGGCTCTCCCGGTCGCACTCCATCTGAAAGGGCGCTTCGCCCTTGCGGTGGATCTGGTCCTGCCTTTCTTCGAAGATAGCCGGTTTCATGACTTCTTTTTCACCCTCACCCTAACCCTCTCCCTCAAGGGAGAGGGGATTAGAGGTGCCAAGCGCAGCTTGGCGGATAAGGCGTTCCCAAGCTCAGCTTGGGAACGAGGTGTGATATGAGGCTTCCCTCCTGGGGCGATCCAACGGGTCGCCCCTACGTAAGGGATTGGGTGAGGGGGTAAGGGCCTCCGGCCCTTAGCCCCCTCACCCAGAACCGTTATCTCACCCCACCAGATAGTCCTTGG
>CAYNMI010000534.1:0-1503 GCA_964398095.1 uncultured Desulfobacca sp. | reverse complement strand
AGCCGGAAGCCACCAAGGAAGGCCTGCTGCAACAGGCGGAGGCCGCGGCCATTAAAAACTATCCTGCGGCTGACGCCGATATCCTGGCGCTGAAGCACACCCTGCTTTTTGGCATCAAGGGCGTTTGCGCCTATGCCGACCACGCCCGGATTTTGGGCCAGGAAGACGAAAAGGTGTACGCCTTTGTCCACGAGGCCTTCGCCGCCACCGCGGCCAAAGATTTGGGCTTAAACGATGCCCTGGGTCTGGTCTTGAAGTGCGGGGAAATCAACCTGCGGACCATGGAACTGTTGGACGCGGCCAATACCGGCCGCTACGGCCATCCGGTGCCCACCCCGGTCCCCCTGGGGCACAAGAAGGGCAAGGCCATCCTGGTTTCCGGGCACGATCTGCTGGATTTGGAAGAGATTCTGAAGCAGAGCGCAGGCAAGGGCATTTATGTTTATACGCACGGTGAAATGCTGCCCTGCCACGGCTACCCCGGCCTCAAGAAGTACCCTCATTTTTACGGCCACTTCGGGACGGCCTGGCAGAACCAGGCCAAGGAATTCCCCCAATTCCCCGGCGCCATCGTCATGACCACCAACTGCATTCAGCGGCCCCAGGAGGTCTATGCGGACAATCTGTTCACCCGGGGTCTGGTGGGGTGGCCGGGCATTACGCACATCCCGGACCTCAACTTTAAGCCGGTGATCGACAAGGCCCTGGCCATGCCGGGCTTTGCCGAAGACAGCAACGGCAAGACCGTTATGACCGGCTTTGCCAGGAACGCAGTGCTGGGCGTGGCCGATAAGGTCATCGAGGCCGTCAAGAACAAAAATATCCGGCACTTCTTCCTGGTGGGCGGCTGCGACGGCGCCAAGCCCACCCGCAACTACTACACCGAATTCGTGGAAAAGGCCCCCAAGGATACCGTGATCCTTACCCTGGCCTGCGGCAAGTTCCGCTTCTTCGATAAAGAGTTGGGGGACATCGGCGGCATCCCGCGGCTTTTGGATGTGGGCCAGTGCAACGATGCCTACTCCGCCATCCAGATTGCCCTGGCCCTGTCCAACGCCTTCGGAGTGGGAGTCAACGACCTGCCTCTGTCCATGATTCTGTCCTGGTATGAGCAGAAGGCCGTGGCCATTCTCTTGACCCTGCTGTATCTGGGCATCAAGAACATCCGCCTGGGCCCGAGCCTGCCGGCCTTTATCACCCCCAACGTTTTGGACGTGTTGGTGAAAAATTTTGACATCAAACCCATCACCACCCCGGACGAGGACCTGAAGGCCATCCTGGGGTAATTCCCGCCTGACGACAACGATTGGGGGCCTGATGATCTCAGGCCCCCGCCTGCCCGCCGCGTCACCCGCGTAAGCATATCACCCTGGCTTATCTGTAAATCCGAAGCACTCCAGACATGACAAGTCCGTAACGATGGTTATAATGATATCAGCGCCTTGATTAGCGTTTTAATTGCTTGGCAATTCGAGGCTCTGACTTTTTAACCAAAAATCTTTG
>CAYNMI010000533.1:0-1506 GCA_964398095.1 uncultured Desulfobacca sp. | reverse complement strand
GCCCACGCCGTAATGTCCGTGGGCGCGGTGAAAGGCGTGGAAATCGGCGCCGGATTTGCCGCGGCCCGCCTGTTGGGATCGGAAAACAACGACCCGCTGCTCCCGGGAGGGTTTGCCGCCAACCGGGCTGGAGGGATTTTGGCCGGCCTCTCCAATGGTGATGCGATTATCCTCAACGCTGCGGTGAAACCCATCCCTTCCATCCCCCAAGAGCAGCAAACCATTAACTTGGAAGGTCAGCCCCGCACCCTTAAAGTGAAGGGGAGACACGATATCAGCGCCATCCCGCGCATCGTCCCCGTCATCGGGGCCATGGTGCGCCTCACCCTGGCGGACTTTCTGCTGCGCCAGCGGGCCCTCGGCTGACAACAGCAGGGGTCAGCGAATTAAACACTTCGGTGGTTATAATAATAGTTAAAGACAATGAACCTTATCATGAAACCGACCATAGCCATTATCGGCGGCAACGGGCAGATGGGCCGCTGGTTTAAGCAGTTTTTTGAAGACCACGGGCTTGCCGTCCTGGTGGCGGACGTGGATACGACCCAGAGCGCGCCGGAGGTAGCCGCCGCGGCCGATGTGGTGATCCTGTCCGTACCCATCCCCATGGTAACGGCGGTGGCCAAGGAAATAGGCCCGGTTATGAAACCGGATGCCGTCCTGATGGATCTCACCTCCGTCAAGCAACGTCCCATGACGGCCATGATGTCCGCTTTCCCCGGAGAGGTGGTGGGAACCCACCCCCTGTTCGGGCCGGGGGAAGAAACCATGGCCGGGCGGACGGTGGTGCTCTGTCAGGGGCGGGGGGAGCGCGGCTTTGGGTGGCTCAAAGACCTTTTGACCCAGTCCGGCGCCCGGGTCAAGGTGACCAGCGCCGCGGAACACGACCGCCTCATGGCCGTGGTGCAGGGTTTGGCGCACTTTCTGCTCATCTCTTTCGGGTCAGTCCTCCAGGAGTTGGGGGTCTCTCCGGAAGACCTGGAGGAATTTTCCACCCCCACCTTTTCCACCCTGCACAACCTGGCCCGGCACCTGCTGAGCCAGGACCCCAAACTGTACGCCTGCATCCAGTTGCAAAATCCCGCCAATCGCATGGTTCTGCGGGCCCTGGAGGGCGCGGTGGCCGACATTCTCTACTTCATTCAGCGCCAGGACGCGGACGGGCTGGTGCGGCTCATCGAAGAGATTAAGTAAGGCACGGGTCAGGGGGTGGTGGGCAAGGCCCACCCTACATTTCATGGTCATCTGACCGCTATTCTGGACACCCGAAGGCGGGTGTTCTACATTTATTGAGAAATTATCATTTGGCGACGGGAATGAACTTATGCTGGATATAAAGTTTGTGCGGGAACATCTGGAGGAAGTGGAGGCGGCCTTGCGGAACCGGGGCCAGGAGATCGCCCTTACGGACTACCGGGAGCGGGAGGCGGCGCGCCGGCAGTTGCTCACCCGCCTGGAAGCGCTGCGCCATGAACGCAATACCCTGTCCAAAGAAGTGGGGACCTT
>CAYNMI010000532.1:0-1513 GCA_964398095.1 uncultured Desulfobacca sp. | reverse complement strand
AGGGGCCGGGGCAGTTCCCGGTCCAGCATATCACCCTGGGTCTGGCCCTCCACGTATTCTTGAATGATAACCAGTTTGCCCTCATCCTCCAAGGTGCCCATCAGCCGGGCCACCCCGGGGTGCGGGTCCAGTTTCTGGCAGATGGCCGCCTCCTTGCGGAACTTGGGGTTGGCGGCCTTGAGGAAGGGGATTTTGGCCACGTAACGCCGCGCCGGTCCCATGGCCTCCGTGTCCACCACCAGCCAGACCTCCCCGAAATTTCCCTGGCCCAGCTTCTTGACTTTTTCATAGCGGCCGCCCAACAGCGGCGTCATCTGCATGAGGGCCAGGTAATCCCGGGCGCTGGGCAGCAGGTGCTCCACCAGTCCCTGCAAAGCCCGCTTCAAGGGGGAGGAGGAACCCACCGGCTGCACCTGGAAGCTCACCACTTCCTGGGGGCGGTCCTTCAGGGCCAGGTCGTTGATCAACACCGTCACCGGCTGGCCCTCCCGGTTCACCAGGTTGAGTTTCAGATGGCTGGTTTCCCCCGGATGGGAGAGGATCTGCCGGAAGCGCTCCCGGTCCTCGGCGGCGTAAAGCAGTTCCTCCAGGGGCACGGGGACCGGCGTGCCCCGTTTCCCCGCATAACCCAGGAGGCGCCGCAGGGCCGGGTTGAGATTGCACACCGCGCCCCAGCGGCCGCAGAAAAACAGGGGATGCGCGGTTTCCTGAAAAATCCGGGAGAACTCCTCGTGGGAGGCCAAGAGCAGCCGCCGGTCATGCTGGAGGCGCAGCACCACCGCCACCCGGGCCCGGACCTCCCGGGGCTCGAAGGGGGGCAGCAGGAATTCGTCGGCGCCCACCTCCAGGGCCCAGGCCGCGGCCGTGTCGGAGAACTCGGCCAGGGCCACGATGATGGGGAGATTCCAGGTGGCGTCCCCGGCCTTGAGGCGGCGGATGAACGGCTGCGCCACCCCGGCCTCTTCCAGCAGCACCAGCAGGTCCGGGACTCGGGCCTGAAGTGCCGCGGCCAGTTGGTCCCACCGGCAGCCGCCCACCTCGTAAGGGGCCCGGGCCAGGATGTCGGCTAAACGCCGGCGGGTCTCGGCCTCAGGACCGACCATGAGAACGTAAGCTGCCGCCAAGAGAACCTTCCTTAGGGCCTGTGCCTGGCACGGTTATCTGGTGAGCGTGGCATCCCTTAATTACTGTGGCATTTTAAAATGGCAATTTTTTACGCCCCTTTTCTCAAGGGAGGCAGGGGGGATTTCTATAACCGGTTTAAAATCCCCCTAAATTCCCCTTTAAAGAAGGGGGACCTAAGATATCTGCCTTTAAGACGGGCTTGGTTTATAAAGCACTCATTATGGGACCTGACACTGCCGCGGTTTTTCCCCTTTTGGGGAATATTGTCCATGGATTGAGGCGATTTGGCAAGGACGATTTTGTATTGACAAAACCGGGAGGTCGGGATAAACCAAACACCTGGGGGCGGGGTAGCTCAGCCGGTAGAGCAGCGGACTGAAAATCCGCG
>CAYNMI010000531.1:0-1514 GCA_964398095.1 uncultured Desulfobacca sp. | reverse complement strand
CGGCCGTCCAGGATATGGGCCTTGCCCACGCCGCCGGCCACCGCGTCCAGGCAGCAGTTGACCTTGGGGATCATGCCGCCTTGGATGGTGCCGGTCTGAATCATGGCCAGGGCGGTTTCCCGGTCCAGGGTAGAGACCAGGTGCTTCTCTTCATCCAGGACCCCGGCGACGTCGGTGAGCAGCATGAGCTTGGCCGCGCCCATGGCCTTGGCCACCGCCCCGGCCACCAGGTCGGCGTTAATGTTGTACGTCTCCCCGGCTTCCCCCACCCCCGTGGGGGCCACCACCGGGATGAAGTGGTGTTCCTGGAGGGTCTTGAGCAGGGCGGCGTTGACCCCGGTCACTTCGCCCACCAGGCCGATGTCGATGATCTCCGGGGGTTCGTCCTCCCGGGGGCGGTAGTACTGGAGCTTCCTGGCCATGATCAGTCGGCCGTCCTTGCCGCTCAGGCCCACCGCGGCGCCGCCGGCGGCGTTGATCAGGTTGACGATCTCCTTGTTGACCTTGCCCACCAGGACCATCTCCACCACGTCCATGGTGGACTCGTCGGTGACCCGGAGGCCGTCCACGAACCGGGTGGGGATCTCCATCTTGGCCAGCACCTGGCCGATCTGGGGGCCGCCGCCGTGCACCACCACCGGGTGAATGCCCAAATACTGGAGCAGGGTCACGTCCTGGGCGAAGGCGGCCTTGAGGTCCGGCTCCGTCATGGCGGCGCCGCCGTACTTGATCACCAGGGTCTGCCCTTGAAAGGCGCGCATGTAGGGCAGGGCCTCCAATAAAGTCTCGGCCTTGTGAATCAGCTCGTCCGACATGGAGTTATGCCTATCCCCTCAAAGAAATTATGCCATCGGGCGAAAAGGGGAAAAGGGAAAAAGGCGAAAAGGAAGAAATCAGGTTGAGTTATGGTTTTTCCTTGTCCCCTCTTCGCCTTTTCGCCTTTTGCCCCTGCTTTATAAAATATACCGGCTCAAATCTTCGTCTGCGATGAGGGCGGCCAGGCGGTCCCGCACGTAGACGTCGGTGATGGTGATCTCCTGGGCCCCCAGGTCCGGGGCGGTGAAGGATATATCCTCCAGGAGCTTCTCCATGACCGTGTGCAGCCGCCGGGCCCCGATGTTTTCGGTGCGTTCGTTCACCTGGGTGGCCAGGTTGGCGATCTCCTTCACCGCGGCGGGGGTGAAGGTGAGCCGGATGCTTTCCGTGTTTAACAGGGCCCGGTACTGTGTGATCAGGGCGTTTTCCGGCTCGGTCAGGATGCGCTCGAACTCCGCCGGCCCCAGGGAGTGGAGTTCCACCCGGATGGGGAAGCGGCCCTGCATCTCCGGGATCAGGTCCGAGGGCCTGGACAGGTGGAAGGCCCCGGAGGCGATGAACAGGATGTGGTCGGTGCGCAGCATGCCGTACTTGCTGTTCACGGTGGTGCCTTCCACGATGGGCAACAGGTCCCGCTGCACCCCTTCCCGGGAGACGTCGGGCCCCCGGGTCTGGTCCCGGCCCACGATCTTGTCGAT
>CAYNMI010000530.1:0-1519 GCA_964398095.1 uncultured Desulfobacca sp. | reverse complement strand
ATCCTCCGCTCCTTAATGAATTTTCCAAACATTTTCTCTCTCCTTGCCTTAGCGTGGTAAGATATTTACCACATGGTAAAATTATTACCACATGTATCGGCTGTGTCAAGAGATTTCTTTAAAAAAATTTAGAAAAAGTTGATGGGAAGGAGACTACTCTTCTCTCGTCAAAAGCGGGAACAGCTAAGGCATTCCTCCAGTCTTTCTCGGTCAACCGGGCTCAACTCCGGACATTGTTCCGGGGCCATCCCGCCTTTACCCAGCTCCACCGCAAAGACCATGCAGGTGGGCGCGCCGCACTTGCCGCAATTGCTCCTGGGCAGCAACTTGAGGAGATCCAGGACCCGGGGCCGGGGCGCCACCGTAAAGCTCGGCGCAATTTCCCCCCGCCGGGCCCAGGTATCATTGATGGCCTGTTTCAGCCACGCCAGAATCTCTGCGGCTTCGGCTTCATCTGTGACAATATTAATGGCAATCTCCCGGGGATGAATGGTCACCAGCTTCCCCGGCAACTTTAAGGTCAGCGTGGGCGGCTCGGCCGAGTAATCATAGGCCTTGAGCACGGTATTGAGGTAAGGCAGAACTTCAGTAACGTCCGCATCCAGCGCCGCGAAACAGCGCAGGTGCCGGGCGCTGGGATTAGGGGGCCGCACAAATGCTGTGGTGTACCCTTGAATCAGCATAGGATTTTCCGCACCGCCAAGGACCCGCCGATCACGCCTCAGTCAATTTTTCCCCCAGACTTCTCACGGGCTTAATGGCCGGCGGTTCATAAATCATATAACTCTGCACCGGATACCGGGTGCCTTTCTGGTGGGTTTTCTGCAAGCCGTCCACCAGGGATTCGCATTCCTTTGCCGGAAAAGTGAAAACCATCTCGGCCTCATCAGTGCCGGCCAAAATTCGCTCGCCCCGTCCGGGATGGACAAAGGCCGGCTTGCCGGTAAAATGAGGTTTTACTACACCCAGGCAGGCGATGCCGAATCCGGTGGTTCTGGATTCGATCAGCTCCCCGTGGTTATAAAGATAACCGGCAGCGAGGCGGGCCATTTGGGCCGGCGTCCCATAGATCACCACAATGTCAGGGTCCAGCGGGGCCGCCTCCAGCGGGAAAATGGCGATCCCGTTGATTTCCCCCGCGGGTATGGGAGCCAGTGCCTTGGTGGCCTTCTCAGCCAGTTCCAGGTTGTCGAAATAACCCATATCGATGAAGTATTGGGAGAGATCGGTGTGGCTGTGCAGCCGTTTTAACCCCAATGCCGCCAGGCACGGCGTACAGTTGATATCTTCCGCTATAGCCCCCACAAATCGCCCCCAGCGCCGGGCCATGGTTATCCACTGGCAGAGAGAAATCTTAATGCCATACTTTGCCGGCCTGGCGGCTTCTTTCGGCATCTCATTAATATCTTTGTAGAATTTTATCCCCAGCGGAAAAGCTTGGGGGCGAATCATCCTGGAAATTTCTTCAGCATATGTTTGCCAATCCATAAAATCCTCCTTGCAACCGGCATCCGATTTA
>CAYNMI010000529.1:0-1539 GCA_964398095.1 uncultured Desulfobacca sp. | reverse complement strand
AAAGAAGTTGAAGTACTTGAAGAAACCCAGAATGGCCAGGCAAAAGACCACGCTGAGAACCAGGTAATATCTGGGGCGCCGCGCCTCTTCAAGGAGCCCGATGGCTTCATGGGCCCCGGAAAACGCCAGGCCCAGGCCGGCGCTGGTCAGCAAGAGAGACGAAGTTATGCCCGAGCCCGGGAGCCAGAAATGACAGGTCAGGAGCCAGACCGCCGGCGCCAGCGATAACCCCAGAACCTGCCAGAACTTATTTTTCCGGCCGGCGATGCTCAGGCCGCAATTATAATCGATGACCGTGGTGGCCAGCACCAGGGCCAGGAAGCGGACGTCCCAACAGCCATAAAAGAAATAGCTGCCCGCCAACAACAACCAGAGCCGTCGTCTGGGCGGCAGCAGCCAGTATAAAATGATGATGACCGGAAGAAAAATGAAATACTGCCAGGAGACAAAAGACATAACGTGCCGATATAGTTATGGTTGCCAGTAAAGTGAGGAGGGCGGCCCGGCGGGTCACCCCTGTAACGGGCCATATATCCCGGATTCCGGGCTACGGCTGCAACCTGTTCTCAGCTCGGGCGGAAATCGATCCACCACCGCTCAACCCGGAATGACGCACCTGCCGGCAGGGGCCTTGGGTGCTATTATATCTAATTCCGGAGGGTAAAGTCACCCCGGGGGAAATATTACCCGGAGCCTAAAATGAATAACCTTTCTGTCACCCTGAGCGCCGCGCAGGGTCTAGATTCTTCGGCCCCTTCGGGCCCTCAGAATGACAGGCAAATCAATTGACTTATTGACCCGGGCAATAAGACAATGTTTCACGCCCTGCCGGAGGTCCCGGACCTTACCCCTTACGGGCCAGGACCAGGAGCCGGGGCTCGCCGCTGATAGGCAGATCGTATTTATGTAGTTCCAGGGGACCCAGGCCCAACAAGGGGCTGGCGGAAGTGGCAGTTTCCAATTCGATGCCGGCCAGATGCACGCCTTTGAGGGCCAGGAGCAAGCCGCCGGGCGCCAGCAGCGGCGCGGCCAGCTCCAGCAGCCGGGGCAGGAAAAAGGTGGCCCGGGAGATCACCCCGGCGGCCTTTGGCTCCCACTGCTGCGCCAGGGCGGGGGTCAGATGGGTCTGAACCACCGTGACCCCGGTCAACCGGAATCGGGAGGCCAGATACTCTAAAAATGTGGCTTTCTTCTGGTGGGCCTCCACCAGGGTGAGGGCCATCTGCGGCCGGGCCAGCTTCAGCACCAACCCGGGAAAGCCGCCGCCGCTGCCCAGGTCCACCAGGGAGCCGACGCCCTCCAAAAACGGCAGCACCGCCAGGGAGTCCAGGAAGTGCTTGATGATAATGTCCCGGTCGGTCTTCAGCCCGGTCAAATTGATTTTGGCATTCCAGACCTTGAGTTCTTGCAGGTAGATTTGTAGCTGCTCCAGCGCGGCCGGGGCCAGTTCCAGGCCCAAGGCCGCAAAGCCCGCCGCCAGGAGGGGCCGGGGCTCGATTTCCGGAAGTTCGTCCACGATGCATCCTTTCATCAAATGGA
>CAYNMI010000528.1:0-1544 GCA_964398095.1 uncultured Desulfobacca sp. | reverse complement strand
TCCTCAACCCGCAGGGCCGCGGCCAAAGGCTCGGTAAAAACCGCCATCTCGTCCGGCACCTCCGGCGGCACCACATGGAGGTTTGCCGCAGGCAGGGTAAGATACGAAGCAAACGCGCCGTCCTGGTCCTTAAGTCCCAGGACCCGCCGCTGCCGGCAGTGCCGGGCCAGGCCGCTGCGGCACAGATCGCAGTTGCCGCAGCCGATATTGATCTCCCCCACCACGCGCTGCCCCAGCCAGGGGGAACCCCCAGGCCCGGCCACCTCACCCACAAACTCGTGGCCCATGATTCCGGTAAAATCATGATAGCCCTTAAGAATCTGAAGATCGGTGCCACAGATCCCGGCCATCAAGACCCACACCAGGACCTCGCCGTCCCCGGGTTCAGGCCGCGGCTGCTCTTTGAGCGCGGCTTTTCCGTCAAAATAGATCGCCGGCATATCTATTATAGAGTATAAGGCGGGGTGCGCCCGCCGCTACACTTCCTCCAATACCTCTATGGTCCGGGCTACAGTGGCTTCCCAACTTAGATCGGTCACCGCGGCAGTGGCCGCCTGGCGCGTCCGGGGGTCTTCCCCCCGGTCCAGGAACTCCGCCAGGGCCTCCCGGAACGCGACAATATCGTCGGGCTGCGGCATAATCATGCCATTTTCACCCGGCGTCAGAAATTCCGCGGCGCCGTTGGCTGCGGTAGTCACCACCGGTGTGCCGCAGGCCAGGGCCTCCAGCACCACGTTGCTGCACGGGTCATACAGCGTGGGCAGGGCCAGCACCGTCGCGGCCTGATAATACGGCGCGGTCTCGGCCACCGGGCCCCAAAACCTGACCCGGTCCTTAAGCCCCAGGCGTGCCGCCAGCCGCCGGTAAGGGGCGGTATGGCCTTTGCCCACCACCCATAAATGATGGGTATTATCTTTTAGACGCCCAAAGGCCTGCAAAAGATAACTCAACCCTTTACGCTCAAAACCCGAGCCCACGAATAATACTATTGCACCATTTTCCGGGGCCCCCAGGCGATGGCGCAACTCGGCCCGTTCCCCGGCCGCCAGCGGCTTAAAGCGCTCCCGGTCCAGGCCGTTGTAAATCACCCGGATGCGAGCCGGGTCCACCCCATAGTGGCGGATAATCTCATCCCGCACCTGCCGGGAGTTGGCGATCACCCTTTTCAGGCCCGGAAAGGCAAAGAGCCGCCGCTCCATCTGTAACATTGTCTGATGGAAGAGACTGAGGTGTTGGGCGGCCCGGTCCCAAACCGGCCGATAGGGCGCCCGGCGGGCCAGCCATTCCCGGTGGCAGCCATCCCCGGCCCGGTAAACCTGAGGGTTCAGGATGCGCTCCAGGCTGAACACCAGTTGGGGCCCGGAGGATTCCAGGAGACGGCGACTATTCAGGGCAAAGGTGAGCAGCCGCGAGGTCTTGCCGCCCGCAACCGGCACCCGGACGTATTCCGCCTGCGGCCCCAGCGCGGCCTTAGCTTCGGATTCCCGGTCAGTGCCGTAAACCGTGACGGCGTGGCCCGCCGCGGCCAGGCCCCGGACCAGATA
>CAYNMI010000527.1:0-1548 GCA_964398095.1 uncultured Desulfobacca sp. | reverse complement strand
AAAAAGGTCTCCCAGGTGGAGGCCCTGTTCGCCGGGTTTCATATCGTGGGCCTGGACCACCCGGACCTCTACCCCTTGAACCTGCTGGCCGTGATCCTCTCCGGCGGCAAGGCCTCCCGGTTTCACCAGGACTTCGTGCGGGTGGGGAAGGCCATCGCCCTGGACGTGGAAATGGCCCCCCTGCCCTTTTCGGCCCAGGACCCGGACCTTTTGGTGATTGCCGCGGTGGCCGCCCCGGGCCAGTCCCTGCCGGAGTTGGAGCAGGAGCTCTGGGCCGCCCTGGAGCGGCTGCAGCAGGATGGCGTGACCCCGGCGGAATTGGCCCGGGCCAAAAAACTTTTGCGCTCCCAGGCGGTGCGCTCCCTGGCCCACAACTTCTTCCGGGGCCTCTTGGTGGGCCTGTTCCATCTGAAGACCGGGCAGGCGCAATTGGCCAACCGGATTCTCAGTTCCCTGGAGGCGGTCACCGCCGAAGACATCGTCCGGGTGGCCCGGACCTACCTCCGGGAGGACAACCGCACCGTGGTGGTGCTGAAGCCGGTCACTCCGGAGGAGAGCGATACCCTGGGGCCGTTGAAGTGAGCAGTGAGCAGTAAGCGGTGAGCAGTTATTAATGATGGGCCGCGCCCATCCTACATTAACCGAGAAAACCGTATGGCCGCCGCATCCATTTATAGAAGCGCCCGGGGTGAAGCTGAAGTCATAGCCCTCTATGAGAGCAAGCTGGCCAGTCTCGCCGTGGAAACTCATAGCCGGATGGTGGATACCCGCTTCGGCCCCACCCATGTCCTGGCCGCCGGACCTGAAAAGGCGCCGCCGGTGATGGTCTTGACCGGCATCAGCACCGGGGCGCCACGTATCCTGGAATGGTTCCGGACCCTTACCCAAGACTACCGGCTCTATGCCCCGGACCCCATCGGCCAACCGGGCCGCAGCGCCCAGACCCGAGTGCCGCCCGGGGACCACAATTACGGCAAATGGCTGGTGGACGTCCTGGATGGCCTCGGCCTGCAGCGGCTGCCTTTTATCGGGGTGTCCTTCGGAGGAGGCATTCTCCTGGATACCGCCTCGTATGCCCCGGAGCGCATCTCCCAGGCAGCCTTGATGGTCCCCGCCGGCCTCATCCGGGTGCCGTTCCTCTCTACGGCCATCAAGTTTTTCATCCCTTCCCTGCTGTACCGGTTTTTTCCCAGCCGGGCGCGCCTGATCGGCGCGATGCAGCCTTTGGCTGACATCATGGATGACTTTGCGCTGCAGGTGTTCGATGCCACCTTGCGCCACGTCAAATTTAACACGGCCCCGCCGGGACCCTTCGATAAAAAAAACCTGGCGGGCTTCAAGGCCCCAACCCTGTTATTCCTCGCTAAATCAGATATTTTTGTTCCGATGGAGCCTGCCTGGCGCCGGGCCCAAGAACTGTTCCCCAGTCTTGTCGCCGTGGAAGTGTTCGAGGGGCCCCACATTCCCCCGCTGTCCATTTGGCAAGCCAATGCCGAACGGATCGGGGTGTTTTTAAAGGATAACAAGTAACGCAGGGGACCGCTCACC
>CAYNMI010000526.1:0-1565 GCA_964398095.1 uncultured Desulfobacca sp. | reverse complement strand
TTGTCCAGGGGCTTGTTGCCGGAGCCGCACTTGGGGGAGTGGATGCACGAGGGGCAGCCGTCCTCGCAGGGGCAGGCCGCGGTGAGGGACAGGGCCCGGCGCACCAGGTCCTCCAGGATTTCGTAGGCCCGGACCGACAGGCCCACGCCGCCGGGATAACCGTCATAGATGAAGATGGCGGCGCGGCCCACCTGGGGATGCGCCGGGTGGGAAATGCCGCCGATGTCGTAGCGGTCCGCCAGGGCAAACAGCGGAAACATGCTGATCAGGACGTGCTCCAGGGCGTGAATGCCGCCCATGAAGTGGCGTCCGGCCTCGTACACCGCGTGTTTCACCGGGTCCGGGATTTCCAGCCACATGCCCACGGTTTCAAAAATTTGGGGCGGCAGTTCCAGTTCCACCTGGCCCATGAGTTCCTGTCCCGGCAGCCGCCGTTTTTCATAGCCCAGCAGGTGCTCGGTGACCTTGAGGCGGCCGATATGGGCCGTGAAACTGGCCACCTGCCGCGTCGCCAGCACCTCCAGGATCTCCGTCTCCTTGTCCGTCTGGATGCGGGTGAAATAGTTGGGCTCGATGGGGTTGACCCAGACGTTGCGCCGGGCCAGGTCCAATTTTTCCACCACCCAGGTCTGGGCCTTGTGCAGATAGACCGCGCCGGGGTGGCACTCCCGCAGGGCCCGGTGGCCGTCAATGGAGCCCAGGGGGCGCTTTTTGCCGGTCTGGAAAATCGCGAAGCTCTCCCCGATGCCCCGGATATTCACTTCCTTCTGGGGGAACCGGGACCGGGCGAACCAGGCGTCTCCCGCGGCGGAATGCAGCAGATGGCGCTCCCGGGCCAGTTCCTGGATCACCGGTTCGTGCAACTGCAAATCAAAATACTTCTCGCCGGTGGTCCGGAGCGGCAGTTCCTGGGCCGCGCAGGGGAGATGCGCCTTGACCACAAAGGGGTTGTCCGGGTCCACCACCGCGGTCTCCATGGGCCGGCCGAAAAACTCCTCCGGGTACTTGATGAAATACTGGTCCAGGGCGTCGGCCTGGGCCACCATGACGATGAGGGAGTCCCGGCCCTGGCGGCCCACCCGGCCGGCCCGCTGCCAGGTGGTCACCATGGTGCCGGGATAGCCCACCAGGATGCAGACGTCCAGGCCGCCGATGTCGATGCCCATCTCCAGGGCGCTGGTGGAGATCACCCCCCGCATCTTGCCGCTGGCCAGGGCCCGCTCGATCTCCCGGCGCTCCTCCGGCAAAAACCCGGCCCGGTAGGAACTGATGTAGCGGCGCATCTCCGGCGCCAGGCGCTGGGACCAGACGTGGATCAGTTCCGTGAGCTTTCTCGCCTGGGTGAAGCAGATGGTATTGAGCCCCTTCTTTATGGCCTGGGCAAAGATTTGGGACGCGGTGACCGGGGCGCCGCCCGGGGGATTGAGGAACAAAAAGTGCCGCCCCGACTGGGGCGCGCCGCTTGCCGTAATGATTTCCACATTCAGCCCCGTCAGCGTCCGCACAAAAATATCGGGCTGGGCGATGGTGGCCGAGGACAGCAGGAATTGGGGGTGGGAGCCGTA
>CAYNMI010000525.1:0-1568 GCA_964398095.1 uncultured Desulfobacca sp. | reverse complement strand
GCGCCGGAGTTTTATAAAGCCGGGAAAGATTATGATGCAGCGGATAGCCGGACATATCCGGCTCATCCAAATGAATGACCGCCGCCATCCCCGGCGGCGGCCGGCGCTTTTCCTTGGGAGCCCTCAGATAAATCTGCACCGCCATGGAGGGACCTCGCCAATTTAGCTCTCGGGAGGATATTCCAAATTCGCGTCTAAGCGCTATGGTTGTGGATCTTCTCTTGTTCCAGGGTCTCCATTATTTTTTGATGAAGAACCGGTATCTTATTGTGAACCACATCCCAAACAATGTCGTAGTCCACCGAAGTAATCATGAATGAGACGATCCCGCATGCCAGCTATAGCGCGCCAGTCTAATTCAGGGTGTTTCTGTTTTATTTCATCAGTTACTTTTTTCGAGGCCTCCCCGATGATCTCGATACTACGCACAAAAGCCCGCTTTATTGTCTCGCTGGACTTGAATTTCCCTTCGCTCATTCCTTGGCTCTCTGAAATCAGATATTCTGTTTCATCAAGGATATGGCGGAGATATTCAAGCTGCGAGAGGGGCATATTCCACCTCTTGCAAAATATAGGGGCCGAGATACGGACTGAGGGATTCCAACGTTATAACTTCAACTTTATGCTCCAAAATCTCCTCAAGAAAAAAGCACAACCCCATAAAGACATCAAAGCTTTTTTTTCCTGTTTCAAATTCCACTAAAAGATCAATGTCACTCCCAGGATGTTGTTCGCCACGCACAAATGAACCGAACAAACCTATTCTGGACACACCCAGTCTCCTGAGGCGAATCCGGTTTTGGTGCAGTATCTCCAATATGTTCTGTTTTGTTTGGGTAAATTCTTTCATTATGCCTTCCCATTACTGCAAGGCACAACGCGGCCCGCAGATCCCGCAAAGGTAAAGACCTTCTTATCAAACGCAGGATATCATAATATTTCAAGAAAAATCAACACGTTTTGGTCTTGGGCCGGCCATAGCCCTAGCGCTTCCAGTCCCCGAGCCTGGCCATCAACGCCGTCATCATCTCCGTGACCCAGGTCCAACCCGCAAGCCCTTGCCAATGGGCGCTCGTGGTCGGCGGCTCCGGTTGGATATCTTCCCAGGGAACCTCGTTTTCAATTAATTTCTTAATCTGCGCTAGCGCGTTTTTCAGCCTGCCATAGCTGCCCGCCGCGGCCTCCAAGGGCTCTCCCAAATCCAGGACCAGGCGCAGGCTAAGCGCCGCGGCCAGAAACTGCCGCACCACCTGCGCCGGCGCCACTTTGTTCCCGAATTGCCCCGCCCGCCGCAATACCACCGCCAGCGCCGTCCGGACCACGGCCTCTTCCAAGCCGCCGCCGCTGCCGGCCAGAACGCCGCTCAACCCCGGCGCCAGCAGCGCGGCATCGCCTTCAGCCAGTGGCGCCAGCCCCCTATCCAGCAAAACCTTCTCTATGCCTCGGGAATGCACTTCTGCCCAGAAAGCCCCCAGGTCCTGGCCAACTTTCCGGGTAAACCGGAACACCGCCAGGCGGTCCCCCTGCCCCGGCGTCTCCTCCAGGGCCGCCAGATATTTGGCCACCAC
>CAYNMI010000524.1:0-1577 GCA_964398095.1 uncultured Desulfobacca sp. | reverse complement strand
GAGCACCGGCTGAGGATCGTGGGTCTGGAGGAGGTCCTTCTGGCAGGGGAATCCCATCTTCTGGAAATCTCCCTTTTTATCCGGAAAACTATGGCCTTCAGGGCCAATGAACTGGAGGCGAACCTCGGAACGGCGCAGGTCGTGTTTCGGAGAAACCTCAAGAGGGCGGATGACTTCTGGTTCGAGACCGGCCGGGGACGGCGCATCACCCTCCGCCCCATTTTCGGCTCTCCCATGAAGAACAGCGACCCGAGCGGAAATGAATATTATCAGGCAGGTTTTAATTTGACATGACGGAACCCTTTCCAAAATACGATGTCCCGCCGGGTTTGAAGCCTAACGACAGGGTGAAGATCCAGGGCAGGCCCGACCTGGGTGTGGGGGAGGTGCTCAGGATTGCGGAGTTTGCCGGCATGTACCGGGCGGACGTGGTCTTTGACCTCCCCTCGGGCAGGAAACTGGAAACCTTTCCCCTGGACCTCCTTGAACCCACGGGCGATATGTGGGATCGGCTGGCAGCAGGGGATTTCGACGATCCGGAGAATTATCGTCTCAAGCAGACGGCCTTTGAGCTGATCCATTCCAATAACGGTGGGGAGCTCACGGCCAGCCGCGTGAACCTCCTCCCCCACCAGATTCTGCTGGTTCACGACATGGTGGCCCGCCAGGATCGGTGCGTGCTGATCGCGGACGAGGTGGGACTGGGAAAGACCATCGAGACAGGGATGCTCCTCAGGGAACTCATGGCCAGGGGCGAGGCCGAAAGGGTCCTGATCATCACGCCGGCAGGCCTGACCAGAAACTGGAAAAACGAGTTGGAGGAGTGCTTCCGGCTCCACTTTGAGGTACTGAATCACGATTTTTCCGACCACGGGTCAGCGACCTGGGAAAACCATCACTTGGTCATCGCTTCTATTGATACCCTGAAACAGGCCAGGCGCGTTCAGAGACTGCTGGCTGCGCCCCCCTGGGACTTGGCGATCTTTGATGAGGCCCACCATCTTTCAAGGACCAGGACCGGCAACAAGACGAAAACGACCCAGAACTACAAGCTGGCCGATGCCCTGCGCGGGCACGCAAGGGACCTTGTCTTTTTGAGCGCCACCCCCCACCAGGGCAATGCCTACCAGTTCTGGTCCCTGATCCAGCTCCTCCATGACCGGCTCTTTGCCTCACCAGAGCATTTGACGAAGCACCGGGACCTGCTCTCCAGGGTTATGATCCGAAGGACCAAACGGGAAGTGACCGATGCCAAGGGTGATCCCATCTTCTGCCGCAGGCAGGTTTTTACCGAGACTTTCAGTATGGCCCCCAGAGAACGGCACTTCTATGAAAAGCTGAGCGAATACCTCCGGGAGGGATATGACGCTGCGGGCATCCACCAGAGCCGGACCACGACCCGGCAACGGGCCATCGGTTTTGTCATGGTCACCTTCCAGAAAATCATGTCCTCCAGTCCGCGGGCGATCCTTCAGGCCCTGCGAAGGCGCCATCTGGTTTTGCTCACGAGGAAGCAGATCCAGCTGCAGGGAAAAAGGCGCGCCGGGGCCCAGGTGGCTGAACAGATCATGCAGCTC
>CAYNMI010000523.1:0-1583 GCA_964398095.1 uncultured Desulfobacca sp. | reverse complement strand
GGAGGATGTTCTTGGCTTCGGTGATGGAGATGCCCGGCATGGTGGTGGGCATGTACAGCAGGTCGCCTTCATTGATGGGGGGCATGAATTCGGAGCCCAATTGCGAGAACGGGTACACCGTGACCCCCACCAGGATCACCGCCAGGATAATGGCGAGCTTGGGGAACCGCAGCACCCCCTGGAGCAGGGGGTGATAGACGGCCTGGGCCAGGCGGTTGAGGGGATTCCGGGATTCCGCCGGGATCTTGCCCCGGAGGAAGGCCAGCATCATGACGGGCACCAGGGTGATGGCCAGGAGCGCGGCCGCACCCATGGCGAAGGTCTTGGTATAGGCCAGGGGCTTGAAGAGGCGGCCGCTTTCGGCCCCCAGGGCAAAGATGGGCAGGAAGGACACGGTGATCACCAGGAGGGAGAAGAACAGCGACGGTCCCACCTCCTTGGCGGCCTCCAGGATCAAGGGGCCCCGGGGGGCGTCGGGCGGGGCGTGCTCGATGTGCTTGTGGGCGTTCTCGATCATGATGACCGCGGCGTCCACCATCACCCCGATGGCCAGGGCGATGCCGCCCAGGCTCATGATATTGGCGCTGATGTGAAACTCATACATGATGGCCAGGGAGATCAAGACCCCCAGGGGCAGGGTGACGATGGCCACCAGGGAACTGCGGAAGTGCAGGAGAAAGATGATGCAAACCAGGGCCACCACGATCATTTCTTCGATGAGCTTGTGGGTCAGGTTGTCCACGGCCCGATTGATGAGATTGGAACGGTCGTAGGCCGGGACAATGAGCACCCCCGGCGGCAGGCCCGTTTTCAGCTCCTCGAGTTTCTGCTTGACCCCGTCGATAATCGCCCGGGCGTTGGCCCCATAGCGGGCTATGACAATGCCGCCCACTACCTCGCCTTGACCGTTGGCCTCGGCCAGGCCGCGGCGTTCCTGGGGCCCCAGGCGGACGATGCCGACGTCCCTGATCAAGACCGGCGTGCCCTGGCGGTCGGCGCCCACCACGATATTCTGGACGTCCTTGATGCTCTTGATATAGCCCAGCCCCCGGACCATGTATTCGGTTTCGGCATTCTCCACCACGCTGCCGCCGACGTCATTATTGGAGCGCATGATGGCCTGCTTGACCTTGGACAGGGGGATGCCGTAGGAGGCCAGGGTGTTGGGGTCCACCACCACCTGGTACTGCTTGACAAAACCGCCCACGCTGGCCACTTCCGCGACCCCGGGCACGGTCTGAAGCTGATAGCGCAGGTACCAGTCCTGGATGCTGCGCAATTGGGCCAGGTCATGCTGGCCGGTGGGGTCTTCCACCATGTATTCGTAGACCCAGCCCACCCCGGAGGCCTCGGGGCCCAGGGCGGGGTTGACATCCCGGGGCAGCCGGTTGCGGACAAAATTGAGGTATTCCAGCACCCGGGTCCGGGCCCAATAGATGTCGGTGCCGTCCTCAAACACCACGTAGACCAGGGAAAGGCCGAACATGGAATAGCCCCGGACCACCTTGGCCTGGGGCACGGCCAGCAAGGCGGTGGTCAGGGGATAGGTGACCTGGTCTTCCACCACCTGGGGGGCCTGGCCG
>CAYNMI010000522.1:0-1587 GCA_964398095.1 uncultured Desulfobacca sp. | reverse complement strand
TTCGCCTGAAAATTCCCAAGGGGTCGGCCCCCCGCTTCCAGGCCGCTATGCGTCAATTGGCGCCGGCGGCCGTGCCGGGGAGCGGCCCCGGGGCCAAGAAATGACGCCGCTGAAGGAGGAAGCGATGTCCAATCCGGGGCCGGAACCGGTTACCCTGATTATCCAGGGGGCCTGGGTGTTGACCATGAACCGGGAACACCAGGTGTTTGCCCCCGGGGCGGTGGCCCTCAAAGGCGCGGAGATTGTGGCGGTGGGCCCGCCCGCGGAACTTGAGAAGCGCTACGCCCCGGCCCAGGTGCTGGATTATCCCCAGGGACTGATCCTCCCGGGGCTCATCAATGCGCACACCCATGCCGCCATGGCCCTGTTCCGGGGCCTGGCCGACGACCTGCCTTTGGAAGATTGGCTGAATAATTACATCTTTCCCGCCGAGAGCCGCGTCAACGGCGATTTTGTCTATTGGGGCACCAAACTGGCGGTGGCCGAAATGCTGCTGTCCGGCACCACCACCTTCGCCGACATGTATCTTTTTGCCGACCACGTGGCCCGGGCCGCGGCTGAGACCGGCATCCGGGCGGTGGTGGGAGAGGTGCTCTACGACTTTCCGTCGCCCAACTACGGCCCCCCCGAGGCGGGGTTGAAGTTCAGCGAGGCGTTGTGCCGCGCCTGGCAGGACCATCCCTTGATCCGGGTGGCCATCCAGCCCCATGCGGTCTACACCTGCTCCCCGGAGTTATTGCTGCAATGCGGGGAACTGGCGGAAAAGTATGATACCCGCCTGATTATGCATCTGGCCGAAACCCCCAAGGAGGTGGCGGACTGCCAGGCCGTTCACGGCGCCACCCCGGTGGGGCACCTCTACCGTCTGGGACTGCTCAACCACCGTCTCCTGGCGGACCATGCGGTGGTGTTAAGCGTGGCGGACCGCATGCTCCTGGCGGCCAGCAAAGCCGGCGTGGCCCACTGCCCGGAGTCCAACATGAAGCTGGCCTCCGGGATCGCCCCGGTGGCGGATCTCTTGCGCCGGGGGATGGCGGTGGGCCTGGGCACGGACGGCTGCGCCTCCAACAACAACCTGGATCTCATGCAGGAGATGGATACCGCCGCCAAACTCCAGAAGGTGAGTTGCATGGACCCCACCGTCTTGCCGGCGCCCGCGGCCCTGGGCCTGGCCACCCGGGGCGGCGCCCGGGCCCTGGGTTTGGAAAAAGAGGTGGGGGCCCTGGCCCCGGGCCTGAAAGGCGACCTCATCGTCATCGATCTGGATCAGCCCCATCTGACCCCCCTGTATGACCCTTATTCCCACCTGGTGTATGCCGCCACCGGCGCGGATGTCCAGACGGTCCTGGTTAACGGCCGCATCGTGGTGCGGGACCGGCGCCTGCTCTCCTTTGACCTGGAAGAGACCCTGGCCCGGGCCCGGGAATTGGCCGGCGGTCTGGTGGCCAAGCAGGTGGGCAATCTTCAATCCCGCCTGGCATAAATAGCCGCAATTCCTGGCACCGAATATGGGGAATGCCAAAAGACCCTCCTGCAAATATCTCCATGACTGTCATTCTGAGGGAGCGGAGCGACCGAAGAATCTCA
>CAYNMI010000521.1:0-1588 GCA_964398095.1 uncultured Desulfobacca sp. | reverse complement strand
CGATGAGGCTGGCGCGCTCCGCCACGCTGATGGCCCCCCGGGCGTTCAGGAGGTTGAAGGTATGGGAGCATTTCAGGCAGTAATCGTAAGCCGGGAGCACCAGTCCCAGGCCGATGATGCGGAGGCTTTCGGCCTCGTACATGTCGAAGAGCTTAAAGAGCATATCCACGTCGGCCTGCTCGAAATTATAGATGGAGTGCTCCACTTCGCCCCGGTGGTGGACGTCGCCGTATGTGACGCCCTTGGTCCATTCCAGGTCGTAGACGCTGGCCACCCCCTGGATATACATGGCGATGCGTTCCGGGCCATAGGTCAACTCGACGCTCACCGGGGAGAGGTCGATGGAGCCGGCCTGCTGGAAGTAGGTGAACTGGGTGATTTCCATGCCGTCCAGCCAGACTTCCCAGCCCAGGCCCCAGGCGCCCAAAGTGGGGGACTCCCAGTCGTCTTCCACGAAGCGGATATCATGGTCCAGGGGATCGAGCCCCAGGGCCTTGAGACTGTCCAGATATTGCTCCTGGATATCCTTGGGAGAGGGCTTGAGGATCACCTGGTATTGATAATAGTGCTGCAAGCGGTTGGGGTTTTCGCCGTAGCGTCCGTCGGTGGGTCGGCGGGAAGGCTCCACGTAGGCCACGTTCCAGGGCTCGGGCCCCAGGACCCGGAGCAGGGTGGCGGGGTTGAAGGTGCCGGCCCCGACCTCGATGTCGTAAGGTTGTTGGATGACGCAGCCCCGCGCGGCCCAGAAGCCCTCCAGGGTCATCAACAATTCCTGAAAAGTCATCCCGCCTCTCCTTTGAACGATTAAAAATATCTGAGTAATTTAACCGGTTAGGCCCAGGCTTGTCAAGGTCTTCACCCGCCGGGCGCGGCGGCGGCACCGGCAATTTACCCGGGGAGCTTGCCGCATAACGCTCCAGGGCAACTCCCAGGTTTTTTATGATTGCGGCTTTTTCCTCTCTTGACGCCGATAGCGCCGCGGGTTATATGAAAATATCACCCTCATAGGCACGTAGCTCAGGGGGAGAGCACTACCTTGACGCGGTAGGGGTCAGGGGTTCAAATCCCCTCGTGCCTACCAGTAATTTCAAGGGGTTGCGGTTCATTACCGTAGCCCCTTTTCCCTTTCTGCTACCATTTTACTACCATTCTCTCCAAAAACCGCATTTTCCAGCCGACAGGCAGCTTCGGGATTCCGATCCTTCATCAGGTGGGCATGGACGTTAAGGGTCACGGTGGGGCTGGAATGGCCAAGCTGGGTCTGGATATATTTAATGTTCTCAGCCTGCTCGATCAAAAGGCCGGCGTAGGTGTGGCGGAGGTCATGGAACCTGACCTCAGTCAACGGGACGTAATTTCACCTCAGATTACTTCCTTTGCTATGGCGATTGTGAAAATCGAAAACCCGGAGATAGGGACTCCTACCCCCCTGGTCTAGATATGGGGCCCAGACAAAAATCCAAAAATTCATCTCCGTACAGTGGCAAGTTATGCGGCGGTCCCACCTGCACGGGAAACCACGAAAAGCAGTCCGGTTTGGATTCTAACCTCATACTGCACCACAGTGCCGCATCGGAAATCATGACCT
>CAYNMI010000520.1:871-1590 GCA_964398095.1 uncultured Desulfobacca sp. | reverse complement strand
CTGTAATTTTCAGGTTGCTGCATTTAGCGCTGAATCGCCGGATAAACTCGTGATGAAAATTGAGGCTTCCTTTTGCATTTCTTATGTCTTTAAAGTTTATCAGGCTCCTGCTGCTCTGGATGATTTTGGAATTGGTCCTGACGATTTAGAGTATCTTTTTACGATTAATCCCATCTCCAATGCCTGGCCGTATTGGCGGGAATTTGTGCAGAGCATGAGCGGTCGCATGGGTTTTCCGGCGTTGACGGTGCCCCTGTTGGAAATCAGGCCGAAAAAGACCACGAAGAAAAAAGCGAAAAGTCCCCCTGTCAAAAAGAAGTCCACCCGGCGAGAGAAGGTCAGTGCGTGAACCTTTCTTTGACCTGAAGGGTTTATGGTGGCACCGGTATCTTACCGGTGCGAATGCACAGGTTGAAAACCTGTGCCACCAATGCCGTAACAACACCGTAGCGTTCTACGCACCATGATCCGCCCTGACGGCGGGCACGGAGGCCCGCCCCACCAAACTTTTGGTGCATCCCGGGGGAGCCCAGGCTCGTGTGCCAATGCGCTGAAAGTTGATATAATGGCCGCAGAATCCGGGCGGCCATTTTTTATTTATGGCGGTCCTATGGGCAGAGGAAGGTCAGCGGTGTCCACTGAAATTATGCCTGAGCAAAGGAAGGGACTCATCTCGGAAAATCACCCCCTGGCGCCGTTGACTACGTGGAAGATCGGGG
>CAYNMI010000520.1:0-861 GCA_964398095.1 uncultured Desulfobacca sp. | reverse complement strand
CGGCAGCCCGGCGGGTCTGGAGGACGTTTGGGGGCTGATGCGTCTGGCGCTGGACCGGGGCTGGCCCCTGTTCTTTCTGGGGCGGGGGTCGAACGTGCTCATCGACGACGCGGGGCTGCGGGGGTTGACGCTGCATTTGGCGAAAAGCCTCCAGAATCTTACGCGGCAGGGCGACACCTTGAGGGCCGGGGCCGGGGTGGCGCTGCCCCGGCTGGCCCAGGCCGCGGCGCGGCTGGGGTTTGCCGGGTTCGAGTTTCTGGCGGGCATCCCCGGCAGCGTGGGGGCGGCGGTGCGCTTGAACGCCGGGGCCGAAGGCGAGAGCCTGGCCGGGGTCCTGAAGCGGGTGTGGGTGGCCACCCCCCGGCTCCAGCTTTTGGAGTTTAAGCCCGAAGAGCTGGGCCTGGGCTACCGGTCTTCCCTGCTGCTTAACTTCCCCCACTGGCTGGTGGTGGAGGCGGAGTTCGCTCTCACTCAGCCCGCCAATCCCGAGGCCGTCAAGGCCCGCATGACGGACCTCATAGCACAACGCAAGACCCGGCAGCCGGCCAACCCCCGGAGTTGCGGCAGCGTTTTTAAAAATCCGGCGGGAGGGCCGGGGGCCGGGTGGCTCATCGAGGCGGCCCGGTTTAAAGGGCGCAGTTGCGGGGACGCGGTGGTGTCCCGGAAGCATGCCAACTTCATCCTCAATCGGGGGCAGGCCAGCGCGGCCCAGGTCAAGGCCCTGATCGCCGAAATCCAGGAAACCGTCTGGCGGACCCAGGGGGTGGCCCTGGAGCGGGAAGTGGTTTTTCTGCCGGAGGATTTGATCTAGTGGTGTGTTTCAGAATTAAAGCGACCCCGGCAAAGCGGGTCTTTTCCCCC
>CAYNMI010000519.1:0-1594 GCA_964398095.1 uncultured Desulfobacca sp. | reverse complement strand
ACAACTCTGATTGCGTTGGCTTTAACATTTTTTAAAATTACTTCCTCGGTTAATTTACATCTACAAGCCCATTCATCCATGTCATGGAAAGTGAGATGACTGACTTTCAACTCTGGGCCGATGGGGTCTCCCTCGCTAGATGACATAAATTAACCATTTTGACTGAGAAGGCAATGCTTTGTCTCTTGGGGTAAGGCAAAACAAGCATATTTAATCATGCCCTCTTAAATTTATGTCCAGGAATTTGAATATTTATAACCTTTATCGGCAGAATTTTCCATATATATGAGAAATCAAGTTTCAAGGAGCCGCAGCAAATCATCTTAGCAAAATCAGATCCAATCACTGTTTTGAAGCAGATTTAATAGTCACTTTTAAACCTTCCCGGGAGATTCGCCAAGGTCCATTTCCGATTTTGACTCCAACGATCCGCCCATCCCGCAGCATCCGGTAAACGGTACGCCGAGAGAGACCCAGAAATGCGGCAATTTCATCTGGCCGATAGAATTTCTTTACCGGCAGCATCAGTAAATTTCCTTTAGTCTCTCTTTTACTGAGCTCTCCAAGATCCTGACTGTCCCTCCAATAATCTTCACGCCCCTTAACTTCCCTTCCCAAAACCAGCGATAAACTGTGGAGCGGGACACCGCCAGACGCTGGGCTACTTCTCTTGGGCGTATAAGTCTTTCCTGGTTCATAATAGTCTCCGGGGATAGTAGGCTCGGGGCCAGCTCGTTGTGTCCGGCCAGGGTTGGTTCGGGGGAATAGGGCCGATGAACTCGTTGGTAAGGGTGCAGGCCTCGTCTGCTGCCTGCTGGCTAGTATAGATTCCCAGGGTAGCCAGAAATTGTCGGTAGCTGAGACGACCTGCCCCCTTACCCAGACTTCATTGAAGCTCATGGTTATAACAAGATCATTCACTTTTAGCCTTCAGCCTCGGCGCCGGCCAGAGGCCCAGAAGCGGAAGCCAGAATTTGCTCCACGGCTCCCAGGATGACTTGAAGACCGGTTTTCTGGACGCCGGCACGCAGGGCAGCAAAACCGCCTCCTGTCAGGAGCCCCATGACGATCGTATACTGTTCGGGCGAAAGATAACCATAGGACTTTGCTACAGAGACAGCTACCAGACCTACAGCGCAGATATAGGTTTTCCAGCCGGATAAGGTGATTGACGGAATGGTGATGACTTAGAAGATCACATCGGCCTGGACAATCCTCTCAGCATGGAAACCCCGGTGTGAGACTCCATGTGAGAAAATGGTTCCAAAATCTGCCAACAGGTGGAAAATTGGCAAAAATGCGGAATTGATAAGCCACGCAATATCAACAACATGCAAAAAATTGAGGAAGTTGTGAAGCTCAAAGGGTTTGATTCGTAATCAGAGGGCCGGAAACTAAATTTTTCTGCTCCAAAATATAATTATGTAGTTACCTGGTCGTCCCTCTGGAAATCATGATATGGTTGGAAATAGGGTTGGAAATTAAAATACAGACAAAAAGAAAAGGCCCTAATTTTGGCCTTAACTTGTTGATATTCTTTGGCGGGCGATGGGCGACTCGAACGCCCGACCTTTGGTTCCGGAGACCAACGCTC
>CAYNMI010000518.1:0-1600 GCA_964398095.1 uncultured Desulfobacca sp. | reverse complement strand
GGCGGTGGTCAGGGGATAGGTGACCTGGTCTTCCACCACCTGGGGGGCCTGGCCGGGATAGTCCGTGGTGACGATGACCTGGACGTCGGAGAGGTCGGGGATGGCGTCCACCGCCAGGTTGTAGGTGGCGTAGAGCCCCCAGGCGGTCACCAGGATGGTGATCAGCACCACCAGAAAGCGGTTCTTGGCGACTAAGTCGATGAGCCGGGCAATCATAATTTACCTTTAATGCTTCTGCCCGGGGGGCATGGCCGCCGGGGCGCCGGCTGGCGGGGCATCCATCTTCATGCCCGGCTTGGCGGCGGCCGCCGGAGCGCCCTCTTTTTCCTTGCCCGGCACCATCATCTGCACCGCCTCCCGGAAGCGGGACTCGGAATCCAACATGAACTGGGCCGACACCACCACGTCTTCGCCGCCTTTGAGACCGGCGAGCACCTCCCACCTGCCGTCATTGCCCAGCACCCCCAGCTTGACCCCCCGGGGCTCGAAGCGGCCCTGGCCCAAGGCGATGAACACGTGCTGCTCCAGGCCGGTGTTGAATACCGCCTCGGAGGGCACCACCACGGCGTTGTGGGTGACCGGGGATTCGATCCGCACCTGGGAGAACATCTCGGGCTTGAGTTTGAGGCCGGGGTTGGCAAAGCGCAGGCGCACTTTGGCGGTGCGGGTGGCTTCCTTGAGGTAGGGATAGATGTAGTCGATTTTACCCTGGAAGGTCTCGCCGGGGAGGTAGTCCAGGGTCATGGTCACCGGCTGGCCCACCTTGATCCAGGGGAGTTCGTACTGGTAGATGTCCGCATCCGCCCAGATGGTGGAGAGATCGGCCACCTCCAGAAGCGGCATGCCCGCCTTGACATACATGCCCTGGGTCACGATGCGCTTGGTGACGATGCCGTTGGCCGGGGAGAACAGCGTCAGGTGTTTCCTGACCCGGCCGGTTTGCTCCAGGTCGTTGATCTGGGCGGCGCTGATATCGAAATAGGCCAGGCGGCGGCGGGAGGCCGCGGCCAGGCGCCGGGCCCCGTCGGCCATCTCCTTCACCGGGCTGTGCTGCAGGGCCTTGAGGTTGCGCACCGCCAGGAGGTATTCCTCCTGGGCGCTCACCAGTTCCGGGCTGTAAATGCTCAGGAGGGACTGGCCCCGGCGCACCGGGTCCCCGGTGGCGTTGACGTAGAGACGGTCCACCCAGCCGTCCACCTTGGTGGTGATGATGGCCAGGCTGCGTTCGTCGAAGGTCACCCGGCCCACGGCCAGGGTAAGACGGGACAGGGGGCGCACCTCCACCTTGGCGATCCTCACCCCCATGGATTGCATGGCCGCGGGGGAAACCGCAATGGTGCCGGGGGCGGCCCCTCCCTCATCTGCGTAAACCGGGACCAGGTCCATGCCGCAGGGGGCCTTGCCCGGCTTGTCCCGGATATAACTGGGATTCATGGGATCGACCCAATACTTGATCTTGCGCTCTTTTGTGGCCCCGGGGGCCGGAGTCGCATCTGCATAGACCGGCACCAGGTCCATGCCCATGGGGGATTTCCCCGGCTTGTCCCGGATATAAGAGGGGTCCATGGGAGCTACCCAATACTTGATTTTGCGCTCCTTT
>CAYNMI010000517.1:0-1603 GCA_964398095.1 uncultured Desulfobacca sp. | reverse complement strand
AGGATGGGAGCATTTTTGACGTCGAAGTCAGCGTCCAGGACCAGGCTAACGAAGGCGGGCGGCTGGTGGCTTTTCTGCGCGACATCACCGACCGCAAGCTGGCCGAGGAGGCTTTCCAGGTTCTGGTGAGTCAGGCTCCCATAGGCATCTTTATTGTGCAAGATGGCAAGTTTCAAATAGTCAACCCAGGCTTTGAAAAAATCACCGGCTATACTGCCCAGGAGTTGTTAGGCCACGATAGCTTTAAGCTGGTCTCACCGGATTACCGAAAAATGGTCCGGGAAAAAGCCTTACAAATGCTCAACAGAGAACTTTATCAGCCTATTGAGTTTCCCGTGATCACCAAGAGCGGTGAGACCAGATGGGTCATGGAAACGGTTACTGCCACTATTTTCCAGGGGCAGCAGGCGTCTTTGGGCTATTTCCTTGACATCACCGAGCACAAGAGCCTGGAGAGCCAGTTTCTCCAGGCCCAGAAGATGGAAGCGGTGGGCCGGCTGGCCGGGGGAGTGGCCCATGATTTCAATAACCTGTTGAGCGTGATCTTCGGCTATAGCGATCTTGTGAACCGGGAGCTTCATCAACACGACCCCCTGGTCCGTTATTTGGCAGAGATTATGAAGGCCTCGGACCGGGCTACTGCCCTGACCAGGCAGCTTCTGGCTTTTAGCCGCAAAAGCATCTTGGAGCCGCAGATCCTGAACCTCAATGATCAGTTGGCCAGAATAGAAAAAATGCTGGACCGCCTTATCGGCGAAGACATCGAAATAAAGATTGTTCTTGAGCCGAACCTGGGAGCGGTGTACGCCGATCTCGGGCATGTCGAACAAATTGTCATGAACCTGGTCGTCAATGCCCGGGACGCCCTGCCCAGGGGGGGAAAGCTCACCCTGGAGACCGCCAATGCATATTTAGACGAAGATTATGCCCGGGCACACACTTACGCTACTCCCGGTCATCATGTCATGTTGGCGGTGACTGACAATGGCCAGGGAATGGATGCGGCAACGCAGGCCCGGGTCTTCGAGCCCTTTTTTACCACCAAGGAGATGGGCCGGGGCACTGGCCTGGGGCTGTCCACGGTTTACGGGCTCGTCAAGCAAAACCGTGGGCATATTGAGGTTTATAGCGAAGTTGGCCATGGCACCACCTTTAAGGTCTATCTGCCTCAGGTTCAGGAAGCGGTTCCTGCCGTCCCCGAGGCGAAACCCATTGCCAGGAATCTCCACGGTTCGGAAACCATCCTGGTGGTGGAAGATGAGGACATGCTCAGAGAATCAATCTGTCGCAGTCTCAAGATCTATGGCTATACGGTGCTGGCGGCCCGGCATGGAGGTGAAGCCGTCTTGCTCTGTGAGCAGCGTCCCGGGCCCATTCATTTCCTACTCACCGACGTGGTGATGCCGCAGATGAACGGCCGCGAATTGACGGATCGCCTAACACCCCTGCAGCCGGATATGAAGGTGCTCTATATGTCCGGCTACACGGAAAACGCTATTGTTCATCATGGAGTCTTGGAGACCGATACTTCCTTTATTCAAAAGCCATTTCGAACAAAAAACCTCTTGGAAAAAATCCGGGAAATATTAGACGAGAGCCTTCG
>CAYNMI010000516.1:0-1605 GCA_964398095.1 uncultured Desulfobacca sp. | reverse complement strand
CGCCCCAGGTAGATGGCGTGGTTGATATCCGAGACGGCCACGTCCCGGGCAATCTGGTGCTGGAGCGCCACCGCCTTCTTGCCCCGGTACTCCTTCAGGGTTACGTCCTCATAGCGGTGCTCCACCAGGATTTCCTTGCCGTCCAGGGTGATGCGGAAGTAGCCCATGGGATCGAGATTAACCTTAAAGGGACGCTTGCCGATGATGAGCATGGCCCGGTCCAGTTCCCGGGGGTCCAGCCCCAGGGAGTGGCTGATGACCACCAGGGCCCCGGGCTTCAACCCGGCCTCTTTCGCCACCCAGTTCTGGATAGCCATAAGGCCGTAAAGGTTCATGGGATAGGCGTCCATGGCGTTGTGGGTGCGGAAGGTGGCGCTCAGCGTGAGCTTTCCATCAAATTTGCGGAAGTAGAGGGAGACCAGGCAGGGGCGGCCTTCCACTTGGCCTAAATCGCGGGTGTTGTCCCAGAGTGTGACGTAAGATTTGCGGTCTTCGGGGTCCCGCTTCAGCCGTTCGACGCAGGCCGCCAGGGTGTCGAGTCCGAAATAACTACGCAGGCGGTGGCCGTAATTATAAGTCTCGTCCGGGCGCATCTCGCCCTTTAAGATGTCTTCCTGGTAAATGCGAAGCCGCCATGGATCTATATTAACGGCCAGGAGTTTGTCGTCGGCCTCAAGCCAGGGTTTTTCAACCACCACCTTAACGTGCTGCAACTCCAGGCGCTCGCCTTTTTCTAAGGTAACTCGCCGGCCAAACCGGCTGAGGAGATGGAGGACTTCTTTCCATGCTTCTATAATGGTATCCCGCACCACTATGTGGCCACGAGGATTGCTGGGAAAGTATTGCACTTCCACTTCTGGCAGGGGGATTTTTTTACGATCACCTTCATAAACTGGCATTGACTCGAATGGTCGGGCTTTGAAAATTGCTTCCACGTGTTCGAGGAATTCTTCATTTTGTGGATCAGAAGGTTGCATGAGCACAATCTCTGGTAGAAACTTGAAATATTCTGGTTTTACTAAATCATCAATGAGCCGATTTGTTTCGCTTATCTTCAAAATCGAAACCTTCTCTATGCCTGGCGGGGTCTTATAACGGATCAATGGAGAACGCACCGGCCCCATGGAGCCACGAAAAAACCTTTCCAATTCATGATACGACCCCGACCGATCATTTCCACAGACATAGATTAGCTGTATCTGAGGGTTATACAGCAAATTCCTCAGCATCTCCCGCAAACCATTGCCGTAAAGATTTGCAAAAACGGCGATATCGCTGCTTTCTAAGTCTGGATTAGCCTGGCGGAATCGCTCAATAACATAATCCACCTTGGACCACAGGGTCACCACCCCCACAGTCCCGTGGGGATTGATTACCGTCAGCCGGTCGCCGAAATGCAGGGGCTTGAATTCCATGGCTCCTTTATACCAAAAACCGGCTCTCAGGGAAAATATTACCGCGGCATCGGGGCCGCTAAGCCCGCCGCTCGCACCGTCGCCCCCCTTAAAAGATTTCCTTAAGACCCCAAAAGTGATATGATTCTCTACGGTCATGAGGCCGGCATCCTTGCCGGATGCCAGGAAAATTGATAACTATAATTTATCG
>CAYNMI010000515.1:0-1607 GCA_964398095.1 uncultured Desulfobacca sp. | reverse complement strand
TTGGGGTTGGGCAGGGTGAAGGACCATTTGAGCCCGGTGGGGAAGCCGGCGCCGCCCCGGCCCCGGAGGCCGGAGTTTTTCACGGTGTCCACCACCTCAGCCTGGGTCATGGACAGGGCCTTTTTCAGGCCCTCGTAGCCGCCCCGTTCCAGATACGCGTCCAGGCTCAGCGGGTCGATCTGATCGACGTTGGCCAGGAGCACCAGTTCATCGCCGCTGCTGAGATAATCGCTCAGCGGATTGGTGGTCCGGGGCAGGGTGCGGTAGTCCACGGTCTTGCCGGCCCGGTAATCCGCGATGATGCTTTTGATGCGTTCCGGGGTGAGGCGTCCGAAGACCACCTCGTTGATCTGCATGGCCGGGGAGACCTCGCAGACCCCCAGGCAGGCGGTGTGCTCCAGGGTGAAGACCCCGTCGGCGGTGGTTTCCCCCGCCTTGATCCCCAACTCGGCCTTGAGCACCTCCAGGAGGTTGTCGGCCCCCAGGATGTGGCAGGGGGGCGACTCGCACATGCGGATGAGGTACTTGCCCCGGGGGGTGGGCGAGAACATGGTGTAAAAGCTCATGACGCCGTAGAGGTAGGCGTAGGGAATATCCATGCCCTCGGCTATGAGCTTGAGGGCTTCCAGGGGCAGCCAGTTGCCGCAGATGGACTGGACGGTGTGCATAGTGGGCTGCAGCCCGCCCTTGATAGCCTTGTAGCGGCTGACGGTTTCCTGGATAGCGGATATTTGCTCGGGGCTCAACGTGGCGCTGACGGGGCTTTTAATCTCCATCGTTATCCCATTAAGTGTGGATGCTTTGTGAAAATTTTCTTTATTACTCGACCTTTTTAATATCAATCCCCCCGGGTGTCAAGGAAATTTTTCTTTTTTCTGAACCGCGGGACGAAGCACGAAGCAGGGTCACCATGCCTCTCCGGGTTTTCCTTTTCTCCAAGGTAAGTTAGCCTGATTCGGGTCGGGGCGGGCAATGTTCCCCGCTGGATGAATTGCAGTTCAAAGTTCAAGGTCTCAAGTGCAAAGTTTTAGGGAGGCGTTCCTGGCGCCGCAATTACTAAGGTGAGGCGGGGGGCTTGTCGTTTCGTACGCCTGAGTCAGGACCTCCGAGGCCGGGTCTCCCACCGGCGCTCCGGAAGATTCCCGGCCGCCATAAAAAAGCAGGGCCAGGGGCCCCGCTTTTTTGGTTCGTTCTCAAGCCTGAATCGCTTAACGCCGCCGCCACCACAGGAGCGCCGCCAGGCCCGACCCCAACAGCGGCAGGCTGGCCGGCAGCGGCACCGGGTCGGCGTAGACATGCAGACCAAAATTGACGTCATATTCAGTCCAACTGACTCCCTGATCTGAAGAATAGGCCCCTTTTCCCAGATAGGTTGGTGCATTATAATAGGGCTTGCCCTCAAAATCCTGCGTGAAGGAATTGGTTTCCCAGGACATCCAGTAGACGCCGGGGCCCAGGGGGGCGAACGGAAGAGTTCCGCCGTAACCGTGCCAACCCGGAGTGTTTTGTGCAGAGATGTTGATGCTGAATTCTCCGATTTCAGCGCCGGGCAGACCTGAGTTATCATGGCGGATAACCCCTACTAAATAAGTATATGGATCATCGCT
>CAYNMI010000514.1:0-1609 GCA_964398095.1 uncultured Desulfobacca sp. | reverse complement strand
GATTTAGAGGGATTTACAAGCCACCAAACGGCATGAATTTGTGGCAATCGCCATAAAACCTTCCCTACAATTTGACCACAAAACTATCCCGCCGGTGAAAATTGGCCTGGGGGCCGGGATGGGTCAAGGCCCAATAGGTCAGACCACCACCTCTGCATTGCACGACCGCGGTGAGGCCCACCTCCAGGGGCTGAGCCGCGGGGACGAGGCGCGCCACATCCAGTTGCAGGTCTAAGAGCAGCGAGTTCGGTCGGGTCTGGACGCTGAACGGCAGTGAGCTAAAAGCCGTTTCCTCGGCCATCCCCTGCCGGTATCCGGCAAAGCGATAGACGTTCCAGTCCCCGGCGGGGGACAGGTTGACTTCCCAATACCCCGGCGCCTCCCTGACCCCGAAAAAAACCTCGAAACAGGTGGTCTGCCAGAGCCCGTGCCGTCGGGCCGGCGGGCCGACCGGGGCCGGCAGCGCCAGTTCCGCCAGGGAGCCGTGCAGGGCGTAACTCAGGGCCAGGGTCCCGCGGTGCTGGGCGACGCTGCCGGTGAGCCGGCAGGCGGGAAGGGGGGCGGTGCCGGGAAACGGCCTCAGGGCGAAGCTCCGGGCCTTCATCTGAGGTCCCGGATGATGGTCCCGATGACCCCGGCCTGGGATTCAATACTCTCGGTCAGCTTGAACTGGACCAGGGCACGGGCAAGATTGTGGTCCGGGCGTTGCGCCTTGAAGTAGACGTTGCCGGCCAGATAGTCGGTAAAAAATCTCAGCCCCAGCTCGAAGGCGATGAGGCGGATGGCGTCGTACAGATAGGCGTAGTCGGGCTCGGTGAGAAAATCTCGGGCCCGGGAGAGGTAGCCCTCCAGAATGGCCCGGCCCAATTCCGGTTCGAAGCGCACCGCCTCCCAGTCCTCGGTTTCCTCGCCCTGGGGATTGCCGCCCGAGCGCAGGCAGTCGCCGATATCATAATGCACCAGGCCGGGCTTGACGGTGTCCAGGTCCACCAGGGCGACGGCCTGGCCGGTGGCGATGTCCAGCATGACGTTGTTGACCTTGGGGTCGCCGTGGATGGGGCGGGGCTTGAGCCGGCCCTGGGTCCGGGCCTCCTCCAAAACGGCCGCGCCGGCCCGGCGCGCCGCCACAAACCTTAAGCCGTAATTCACTTCCGGGGCCTGGGGAGCGCCGCGGGCTGCCAGGACCTCGTCATAGTGCGAGAGGTAGCCCGGGGTGATATGGAATCCCGGCAGGGTGTCGGCCAGTTTTCCCGGGGGCAGGTCGCTCAGGAGGTTATGGAACAGGCCCAGGGCATAGCCGACTTCGCCGGCGAGCCCCACATCTTTGATGAGGTCAAAGGTTTGGGCGGCCTCAATGAAGCTGAGGGCCCGCCAGCAGCACCCGTCGGGGTCAAGGAAGTGGTCCCGGCCGTTCCGGGTAGGCAGCACCCGGGGCACCTCAAAGCGCCGGCCGGGGCTGAGGGGGGCGCGCGCCAGCCGCCGGTGTACGTGGTCGCTGACGATGCCGAGGTTCCGCATCACCAGTTCCGGCCGGCGGAACACCCGGGGGTTGAGGCGTTGCAGGATAAAGCGCGGTGCTCCAGCGGCCGCGGCCGTCACCAAAAAGGTG
>CAYNMI010000513.1:0-1610 GCA_964398095.1 uncultured Desulfobacca sp. | reverse complement strand
GAGGCCAGGATCACCACCGGCGGCAAGCTCCAGGCCAGGTATGTGATCCACACGGTGGGGCCGGTCTATAAGGACGGCTTGCACCGGGAGCCGGAGCTCCTGGCCTCGTGCTACCGGGAGAGCCTGAAACTGGCATCGGCCCAGGGGATAAAATCCCTGGCCTTTCCGTCCATCTCCACCGGGGTTTACGGCTACCCCCTGGAGGACGCGGCCAGGGTGGCGCTCACCACCATCCGGGACTATCTAGCCCACCACCCGGAGATTGAGCGGGTGCGCGGCGTGCTGTTCGGGCGGGCGGCCTACGAAATTTATGCAAAGGTTTTAAAGGAATTATCCGGAGGCGGAAGATTGGCTTGAATAGCAGTCTCAAGCGGCCGTGACCGCCGAAACTACGGATAAGTACGGACAAAAAAAGCCCCACCTCTGCAGGTGGGGCCTGGGATACCCAAAAGTTAGCGGGCTTCGGGGGACTCGATCCGGCCTTCCAGTTCGCCGATGTAATTTTCTAAAAATTCCTCGATAAGATAAACCCGGCCCAGTTGCTTGTCCATCCGGGGAAAGACCTCCACAGGGGCTCGGTCCCCCTTCTTGGGATAGCAGCACAGGGCCGGAATGGTCTTACCGAAGTACTCTTTATAATCGGAACCCCGGACCTCACCGAAAATGGGGCGATATTCCGAGGCCGGCCCGCTGGAAGCTTTGTGGTACATCCGGAAGGGATCGGGGTTGTCGCCCAGATCAATGGCCGCGGTTTCCACGCCCTTGGCCTCCAAGCTTTTCAGCAGGTTTAAGACATTAGTGTTGTCACATTTATATTTATCCACGGGTGTATGTTTGCTGCTGTAATAAAATTCTATGTAACCAAGTCTCGCCATCTTTGCCTCCTCCCTTTTCAGGACGATTAATTTGTGCATTGTTTCACTTTGCCTATTGCCTAAATACCATCTATCCACAAAATATGTCAAGATTTTTTCGGCCCCAAGGTTTAACTGAGGGCAATTTATCTCCACCGGTGACCCCCATATGGCCTGATGCAACCCCTGATCCCAGATTTTCCTGGAATGACGGGGTAAGGTCATGATATGGAGGCTAAAAAGGGTGCGAGCGCGTGGGCCCCGAAAATAAGGGAGGATGGTGGTGCAGGGAACCTGGCGAAACTTACTGGCGTGGCTGGGGTTGCCGGCCGGGAGGCTGATCCCGGCGATCATCCAGGACGCGGCGAGCGGCATGGTGTTGATGCTGGTGGACCTGAATCAAGAGGCCTTGGAGCTGATAGCCGCCACGGGCCGGGTCCACTACTACCACTCCGCCCGGCGCAAGGTGGTGGCCAAGGGGGAGGCTTCCGGACACTTTCAGGACGTGGTGGAGATCCGCCTCAACTGCCGGGGGGACCAACTCCTCCTCAAGGTGCGGCCCGCGGGCGGCGCCTGCGAACTGGGCTACCAATCCTGCTTTTTCCGGCGCCTCACCCCGGAGGGCTGGGCAACCGCGGACCCCAAGGTCTTCGACCCGGAAGCAGTTTACCCGGAAATCGCCTTTTCGCATTAGGGCAGCAGGAACGGGGGGGGGGGGGGGGGGGGGGGGGGGGGGGGGGGGGGGGGGGGGGGGGG
>CAYNMI010000512.1:0-1628 GCA_964398095.1 uncultured Desulfobacca sp. | reverse complement strand
ACGGTCTCCGGCTACGGCCAGCAGGCGACCATCGCGGCCGGGGGCGCCAACGCCACCGCCGGTTTCGACGGCGACTCGCTCATCAACCCCTGGGACTTCATCCTGATGATAGAGGGGACGCTTCTATTTGCCGCATCGTCTGTGCGAAGCATGGGGCGTCCGGGACCCGGGGTCCTGGCATATCCGTTTACGGTACAACAAGTGGGGATAGGCTACGCCAGCGCCTCGTTACAGGACGAGATTGACTCCCGGGCGGAGATCTGGCTGCCGTTGTGGGACCAGCCTTGCTCTCTTCGCGAGTTAAAAACCCTGTTTTCAGAAGGCAAAGCCCAGGTTGGGCGCCGACAGGCCGTCGATGGCCTGGATTTCTCCAGGGCCGTGGCCACTCTGGGGGTGGACCGGGGCATCTCTGCTTTTCAGCGTTATGGGTTCCAGGTGAGAAATGGTCTGGCTTATTTTGCGATCCCCATCGGCAGGCATAGGGTACAGTACCAGCCCGAGGCCGAACTGCTGGCCGGCATAGACAACTGGCTGCGAACCTTCAGGGGGAAGGCATCAAGGGGAAAAGCGCCGGCCACTATCTCGAGTGCCCTTCAGATGCTGGAAAGGGCCATCAGGGACCTCTGTAATCAGGGCGGCAGGTCGAAAACAACTGCGGTTCTTCTGGCCCTGGGGGAGTGTGAGCGGGCCCTCTCCAAACGCTCCCGCTGGGTCGCCGATTCTTATATTTCCCCGATCCCCCCGCTTCCTCCCGAGTGGGTCGCAAAAACGGATGACGGGTCGGCTGAGTTTCGCCTCGCCGCGGCTCTGGCCTCCATCACCGGAAAATTCAGGAGAAAGGACCAGCAGGTTTGGTTGCCGCTGCGCGGCCATCTGGAACCGGTGCGTTCAGGATTACGTAAGGATGGCACAGGTTATGTCCAATGGGATGAGGACTCGGCCAACGAGGTGGTGTGGGTGGAGGGAGATCCGGTCAACTCGCTGAACCGCATCATGCACCGGCGACTCGTCTTGGCGGAGCAATCCGGGCACGTCTGCTGGTCAGACTTATCCAGGGTCAAGGCTGGCCTTGCCGCGGTAAGCGCCTTCATCGAGGGGCGGATCGACTTTGAAAAATTAGCATCTCTGCTTTGGGGCCTTGCCCTGATCGACTGGCCCAGATTCGAGTGGTCATCCTGGTCACCTCGACCGGAGCCGGATCTTTGGCCAGGTGCGGCCTACGGCCTTCTGAAGCTGTGTTTTGCCGGTCAGAAGGTAAGAGATATCGAAGTTCCCATCAACCCTATCATCCATCACCAGGCCAATATGAGTCGAGGTGTAGCAGCTACAGCCGCGGCAGCCAGAAGGCTGAAAGGCTCAGATCTGGTCCCGGCTCTGGATTCCGCCCACCTAAACGGCGAGTATTCCAGGAGGACGGCAGCCGCGCTGCTGTTCCCATTGAGCAAGAAAGATTTGGATTTTTTGGCATCCCGAGTACTGCGCAAGAAGTAAATCAAGAGGAGGTCGAAGATGGGATTAGATTTGTCACGATTGCATAAAGAACCCCGCCTGCTCCTAGAAGTGGACCTGAAGCCGGTTCAAGGGTCGAGATTCCAGCCCACCGGCTTCCCTGACCTCGGAGCGGCCAC
>CAYNMI010000511.1:0-1628 GCA_964398095.1 uncultured Desulfobacca sp. | reverse complement strand
ATGACCCTGTTCGCCCTGATCCTGGCCATCGGCATCGTGGTGGACGACGCCATCGTCATTGTGGAGAACTCGTCCCATTATATTGAAAAGGGACTCACGCCTCACGATGCGGCCATCAAGGCCATGAGCGAGATGACCGGCCCGGTCATCGGCATCACCCTGGTGCTGGTGTCGGTCTTCCTGCCCGCGGCCTTCATGCCGGGGATCACCGGCCAGCTCTTTCGGCAGTTCGCCCTGGTGATCGCCGCCACCGCGGTGATCAGCGCCCTGAACGCCCTGACCCTGAAGCCCACCCAGTGCGCCATGTGGTTGCGCCCCCGGGACCCGAATAAGCAGCTCAACGCCTTCTATCGGGGCTTCAACCGCGTCTACGGGGCGGTGGAAGGTGTCTATACCGACTTGGTCCGGTGGATGGTGGGGCGCACCGGGCTCATGGCCCTGGTGTTTGCCGGGATTATCGGCCTGGGGGCCCTGCTCTTCGCCACGCACCCCACCGGTTTTCTGCCCACCGAGGACCAGGGGTACGCCATTATTGTGGGCTTTTTGCCCAACGGCGCCTCCCAACCCCGGGTCAAAGAGGTTTCCAAAAAAGTCGACGCCATTCTGAAAAAGACCCCGGGCGTGGCCAACTGGGTGACCATCGGCGGCTTCTCCATGCTGGACGCCGCCAATCTGTCCACCTCCTTCAGCACCTTTGCCATCTATGACAAATGGGACAAGCGCGGCGCCGCCTTGAATCAGGACCACATCGTGGCGAACCTGAAGCGGCAGTTAAGCTCGATCCAGGCAGCGCAGTTCGCCGTGATGGTCCCGCCGCCCATCAGCGGCCTGGGCCAGTCCGGCGGCTTCCAGATGATGGTGGAAGACCGGCGGGATCGGGGGCTTCCTGAGTTGGAAAAGGCCGTGATGGGTCTGATCATGGCCGGCCGGGCCCAATCCGGTTTGGCCGGCCTGGCCACCACCTTCAGCGCCCAGAGTCCCCAGCTCTATCTCGATATTAACCGGACCAAGGCGGAATCTCTGGAGATTTCGCTCAACAAGGTGTTTAACACCCTGCAGGCCTATCTCGGCTCCAGTTACGTCAACCTGTTCAACAAGTTCAACCAGTCATACCAGGTTTACGTCCAGGCCGCCGCCCCTTACCGCCTGAATCCCGAAGACATTAAGGCCCTCTATGTCCGGAATAAGAAAGGGGAGATGGTGCCCCTGGGCACCCTGTTGTCCATTAAGCGCATGTTGGGGGCCGAGTTGGTCACCCGGTATAATCTCTATCCCGCGGCCTCGGTGTTCGGCGGGCCGGCCCCGGGTTTCAGCTCCGGCCAGGCCCTCAATCTCATGGAGCAGGTGGCCAACCACAATCTGCCCCAGGGCATCTCCTATGATTGGACGGCCACGGCCTACCAGGAAAAGACGATGGGCAACCAGGCCTACTTCATCTATGCCCTGGCCATTATCCTGGTATTCCTGGTCCTGGCGGCCCAGTACGAAAGCTGGCTTAACCCCGCGGCGGTTATCCTGGTGGTGCCCATCGCCCTGGTGGGCGTGATCCTGGCCCTCATTTCCCGGCACTTCGACAATAATTTGTATACCCAGGTGGGCCTGGTGCTGATGATCGCCCTGGCCAGCAA
>CAYNMI010000510.1:0-1631 GCA_964398095.1 uncultured Desulfobacca sp. | reverse complement strand
GCTGGCCGCATCGTCGCCCTGGCCGACGTCTACGATGCCCTGTCCTCCCGCCGGGTCTATAAGGACCCGTGGACCGAGGACATGACCCTTGCTTACCTCAAATCCCAGGTCGGCAAACATTTTGACCCCCAGGTAACCGCGGCCTTTTTTGCTATTTACGATGTGATTACCGCCATCAAAGAAAAATACCGGGACGAAGGCCCCTCTCCTAATCACTATTCACCGGACTAAGCCAGTAGGGCGGGCGTCCCCGCCCGCCTCACTTGCTGGGTAAGCCAGGCCCACTTTATTTTTACCAAGCTCTTTTCTGGCCACTGACCACAGGCCACATTTAGATAAATGTTCGACTGTCTCCTATACAACGCCCTCGTTTTGACCATGGAACCCGGAGCCGCCCCAATCTCGGACGGCTACATCACCATTAAGGCCGACAAAATCGCCGCGGTGGGTCAGGCCCTTACTTCCCGGGACCTGCCCCCGGCCCGGCAGCGCCTGGACGTCCAGGGCGCCCTGGTGCTCCCCGGCCTGGTCAACACCCACTGCCACGCCCCCATGGTCTGGTTCCGCGGCCTGGCCGATGATCTCCCCTTAGAGAAATGGCTCACCGAAGTCATCTTTCCCGCCGAAGGTAGCTGGCTCGATGCCGAGAAAGTCTACTGGGGCGCGCTGCTCGCCGCGGCCGAAATGATCCGGGGCGGCATCACCACCGTGGTGGACAGCTACTTTTTTGCCGACGCGGTGCGCCGGGCCCTGGCTGCCTCGGGCCTCAGGGCCAACGTGGCCCAGGGCGTGGTGGATTTCCCCGCGCCCGGCGTCCCGGACCCCGCCCGCAATCTGGAAGTAGCCGCCCGGTTCCTGGATTCCGGTCCAAATCACGGCGACCGGCTCACCTCCGCGGTCTTCTGCCATTCCGCCTATACCTGCGGTCCTGAGACCCTCCAAAAAGCCAAGGATTTAACCCGTACCCAGGGCGCGCTCTTCTTCATTCACCTGGCGGAAACCCGCCAGGAAGTCGCCGACCTGACCCGCCGCACCGGCCTGACTCCCGCTGCCTATCTGGACCGCTTGGGCCTGCTGGATGAATCCACCGTCGTCGTTCATGGTGTGTGGCTCGAGCCGGACGACCTGGAACTCTTAGCCCGGCGGCAGGTCTCGGTAAGCCACTGCCCCGACAGCAATCTCAAACTGGCGGCCGGCGTGGCCCCCGTTCCCCAAATGCTTAAACTCGGCCTCACGGTGGGCCTGGGCACCGACGGGGCCGCGTCCAACAACAACCTGGACCTCTGGGGCGAAATCAGCCTGGCGGCCCGGCTGCATAAAGTCTGGGGCCAGGACCCGACGCTTCTGCCCGCGGCCCAGGTTTTGGCCCTGGCCACCCGGGAAGGCGCCCGGCTGGCGGGGTTGGGCGCCACCGCCGGCACTCTCACTCCCGGCAAGGCCGCCGACCTCATCGTGGTCCCGGTGGACTCGCCCCACCTCACCCCCCTTTATGACCCTTACTCCCATCTGGTCTATGCCGCCCGGGCCGCCGACGTCCTCCACGTTATGGTGGCCGGCCGCTGGCTCCTGTTTAACCGGCAGTTTACTACCCTGGACTGGCCAACCCTCGCCCGCCAGGCCCGGCTCCTCAG
>CAYNMI010000509.1:0-1636 GCA_964398095.1 uncultured Desulfobacca sp. | reverse complement strand
GGTCGGCGTCCCGGCCGGTGGCGATGGAGAAGTGAGAATGGATATGCAGGTCGGCAATGACTTCCATTTTGGGAATAGACCTTATCACAAAACCCGGAGAACCGCTAATGCCAGGTTGGCTGCCGGAATATCTTATAGATAAAGACAGAGGGAGAAGGGTTAGGGGCAGCCGGAGAGGCGAAGTAAAGGGTAATGGGGAGCACCCGGCCACTTATCATGGAGAGAATTTTGACAGGGGCAAGTGATGATATCTTATCATTATGAGGCTTTTGCTAAAAGGGTTTTTCTGTCATCCTGAACGGCGTGAAGGATCTCAAGTCCCGGAAAATACGAGATGCTTCGCTGCACTCAGCATGACAAATATGGGCATAGGAGAATTTTGCAAGTCCCTCATAATGATAACCACAGCAGGTCAAGGGACCGGCCAGGGGAGGTTGAAAGGGGCAGGGGAGCGGGGCATAACAATGTCACAAGGCTGAAACGCAAAAAGCCCCTCCTGAAGGAGGGGCTTTGAGCTCCTTTGGCACCCGGACTACAGGGAAGCTTTGGTTTTAGTTTTGGTCTCGGCCCAAATTTGGGGCGAAACTTCCTCGAAGTAAGGCTGGAAGACATCCTCGTCCAGCCGCAGCATCAAGCCGCCGCATTGGGTGCAGAGGGCGGTGTGATCATCCAGGCCGGCCACCCGTTGATCCCGGCCGGCACAGTCGACACATTGGTACTCGTAAATAGGCATAATCATTCTCCCCCTTCAAAGTGTAGCATAATGCAACAAATATGCCTAACAAAATTATGTTTACAAATTATTAGTAATTAGTTAATATTAAATGGAAAATTGTCAAGCACTGCCGACGCGGTTTTTTTTGAGTTATAATTTTAGGCAATGCTGAAGGGGAATTCTGTGGCTTTTTTCCCATAGAGTATGGAATTTTTTCCCCACGGCTAATCCCTTCAAAATCCTTAAGAAATGAGGAGGCCTGCGCGTGTTGCGAGACCAGCGACGCACCAAGATCGTTTGCACCCTGGGTCCAGCCAGTGACGGGGACATTCTTCCTAAACTCCTTACGGCGGGGATGAATGTGGCCCGCCTGAATTTTTCCCACGGGACCCAGGCGGAGCACGGCGCCCGGATCAAGCGCCTCCGGGAGCTGGCCGCCTCCAGGCCGCAGCCGCTGGCTATTTTGCAGGACCTGGCGGGCCCCAAGATCCGCATCGGCGACGTCCCCGGGGGGGAAGTCAAACTCAAGGAGGGCGAGGACCTTTGGCTCAGCGCCGCCCCCCTTAAGGCCGGTGAAGCCGGGGTTATGGTGAATTACCCGGAAGTTATCTCGGAAACGCCTCTGGGGGCGCCAATCCTCTTAGCCGATGGCAGCATCGAGGTCCGGGTGGAAGCCAAGACCGACCAGGCCCTCAGGTGCCGGGTGGTGGTGGGTGGGGTATTACGCTCCCAGGTTGGGATAAATTTCCCCACGCATTCCCTGTCGGTGCCGGCGTTCACCGAGAAAGACCGGGAGGACCTGCGCTTCGGCATCGCCCAGGGGGTGGACTTCATCGCCATGTCCTACGTGCGTTCGCGCCAGGACGTCCTGGCGGCCCGGGAGTTCATGCGCAGCCTGGGGGCGGATATCCCCATCATCGC
>CAYNMI010000508.1:0-1659 GCA_964398095.1 uncultured Desulfobacca sp. | reverse complement strand
CAACGGTGGACCGGATTGGCGGACGTCGTGTGGTGATTTACCCGAACGATCACAGGCCGGCCCACGTGCATGTTATAGGTAGCTGTGAAGCCGTTTTCGCACTCAATTGTCCTGAAGGGCCGCCGGAATTGCGAGAGAATTACGATTGTCCGGCGACTGAGCTTGCCAAGATTAAGACGGCTTTAGTGAAACGGATAGCGCACTTATGTGCCGAATGGAGCAGGATGCATGCCTAAAGATGAGATCGAACCAGCAAACGAGCGTGCCGCAGCACGACAGGCCAAGACGCCGATGGCTGTAGCGGCCCGGTATGACCGCCGCATCGGACGCGTCGTCATCGATCTGAGCACCGGTTTTTCCATCGCGTTCAAGCCCCATAAGGCGCAAGGGCTTGAAAACGCCAAACCGGAACAGCTTGCCAAAATCGAGATTTCACCGTCAGGCTTCGGAATATATTTCCCAGACCTGGACGCCGATCTCTACTTGCCCGGCCTTTTGGAAGGTGTGTTTGGCTCGCGCCGCTGGATGGCTGCGCAGTTGGGCCAGACAGGGGGACGGTCGACCTCGGCGGCTAAAACCGCGGCTTCACGATCAAACGGCAAACGGGGCGGAAGACCGAAAAAGAAACCTCACGTCCCCGACGCGGCCTAAAGATCAGCTCTGGCAAAAACGGCCTGGCCCCTGACAACTGACAACTGACTACTGACTACTGTATTTGTCCCTCTTCCGGCTCCACCTGGAATTTCAGGGCCTCCGGGCGCTTGGTGCTGTCGATGTAGCGGTTCCAGATATCCCGGAGGTCCTGGATGGCCCTCTTCACGTCCAGTTCCAGCCCCGCGGCCCGCAACTGCCCCAGGCCGAAATAGAGTTCATTGAGCAGGCGAATCTGGGTGATGCTCACCACCTGTTCGAAGGCGTCGTCCGCCAGGGAACCCAGGTCCAGCTTTTCCAGCTCACTCAGTTCGTGGAGGATCTCCATGGCGATGCCGGTGAGCAGGTCCTGGTAATAGTGGGGGCCGCTGAGGTCGATCTTGCGGCCCCGGCTCATGGTGATGGCGGCGGGGGGGAGGCCCATTCAGGCGGCCGGGCTCTGGTCCGCCAGGTAGCGGGAGATGGCCCCGTCGTAGGCGTGGGTCAGCTTGAAGACCTTGCGGGCCAGGTCGAAGCGGGTGCTCAGATCGGTGACGCCCTGGTTGGCCTTCATTTCGGCCATGAGGCGGGGGTAGTCCGCGGGGTCCACCACCACGGTGACGGCCTGGTAGTTCTTGGCCGCGGCCCTCAGCAGGGTGGGCCCGCCGATGTCGATGTTCTCGATGGCGTCCTCCAGGGTGCAGCCGGGCTTGGCCACGGCCTTTTCGAACTGGTAGAGGTTGACCACCACCAGGTCGATGGGGACGATGCCCTGGGCGGCCATCTGCTCCCGGTGGCTGGTGAGGTCCCGGCGTCCCAGGATGCCGCCGTGAATCTTGGGGTGCAGGGTCTTGACCCGGCCGTCCAGCATTTCGGGGAAGCCGGTGAAGTCCGAGACCTCCACCACGGGCACGTGGTTATCCCGCAGGAGCTTGGCGGTGCCGCCGGTGGACAGGATTTCTATCTGGTAGCCCGCCAGGAAGGTGGCGAATTCCACCAGGCCGCTCTTATCGGTGACGCTCATCAAGG
>CAYNMI010000507.1:0-1659 GCA_964398095.1 uncultured Desulfobacca sp. | reverse complement strand
GGTGATCTTGGGCCCCATGCTCCAGTTGGGATGTTTCAGGGCCTGGGCCGCGGTGGCCTGGCGCAGGCTCTCCAGGTCCCAGGCGCGAAACGGCCCCCCGGACGCGGTGAGCCAGAGGCGCCGCACGTCCTCCCGGCGCTCCCCGTTCAGGGCCTGAAAAATGGCGCTGTGTTCGCTGTCCACCGGGATGATGGGCACGCCCTGGGCCTTAGCCGCGGCCATCACCAGGGAACCGGCGGCCACCAGGGTCTCTTTGTTGGCCAGGGCCACGGGCAGGCCGGCTTCAATGGCGGCCAGGGTGGGTTCCAGGCCCACCGCCCCCACCATGGCGGAGACCACCAGGTCCGCCCCGGAGGCCACCGCCACCTCCCGGACCCCGGCCCGGCCCCACAGAATCCGCGGGGCCTCGTCCAGGGGCGTCAGTTCCCGCAGGTGGGCGGCAACCGCCTCACTCTGCACCGACACCAGGGCCGGGCGAAATTGCCGTATCTGTTCGGCCAGGACCTTGACGTTCTGGCCGGCGGCCAAGCCGGTCACCGCAAACTCACCGGGGTGCTCCGCCACCACTGCCAGGGTGCTTTGGCCGATGGAGCCGGTGGACCCGAGAATCGCCAATCGCTTCATAGAGCCGGGATGCCCTCGTTTAAGTCGCTCACCCGCGCCCCGGCAGGATGGGCCATTGCCGGGCCGGGGAATAGTTTCCCAATATATAGGCTAAGTTATATTACCAGGGTCATTTTACCTGTTCGCTTCCCGGCTGTAAAGTAATTAGGTGGAAGGCGGGGGAGGTGACTCCGGCGCCGGAATTGTCTGTTATTGAAAAGTTCTTATAGGGCGGCCGGTGGCCGCCATGATCGGAGCGTAAAACGCGCCCTACGGCTGTCTAGGCACAGGCTGGAAAGCCTGTGCCACCAATACTTTTCACGATTTATGGGTTGGCCAATGGCCCATGAATGACTATCCTCTATTTTTAATTGACATATAGCTGTATTTAATGATACATATCACCATATGAAAACAACCATAGAGATATCAGATTCCCTGTTGGAAGCCGCCCGGCAGGTATCACGTCGAGAAAAAACCACAGTCCGGTCGTTGGTGGAAGAGGGTTTGAGAAAGGTTATCGCAGAAAGGGAGCGCAGCCGTGGCTTTAGGCTCCGCAAGGCCACCTTCAAGGGGGCCGGCCTCCAACCCCAGGTTGCCGGCGCTTCCTGGGAGCAGATTCGGGGTCTCATTTATGAAGGGCGCGGCACATGATTGCCGTGGATACCAATCTCCTGGTCTATGCCCATCGGGAAGATTCACCCTGGCACGACGCCGCCTACGGCTCGATAGTGGAACTGGCCGAGGGCCGAGGACTTTGGGCCATCCCCTGGCCTTGCCTCCATGAATTCCTGGCCATCGTCACGCATCCCAAAATCTACGCGCCCCCCACCCCTTTGGAAGCGGCCCTGGAACAGGTGGGTGCCTGGCTGGAATCTCCCAGCCTGGTCCTGCTGGCGGAATCAGAGGGATATTGGCCGGAGTTGCGCCTGGCCATCCAGGTGGGGCGAGTCGCCGGGCCTCAGATCCATGACGCCCGCATCGCGGCCTTGTGCCAAAACCACGGCGTCCGGGAATTATGGACCGCCGACCGGGATTTCGGCCGCTTCCCCGCCT
>CAYNMI010000506.1:0-1665 GCA_964398095.1 uncultured Desulfobacca sp. | reverse complement strand
CATGTCACCGGGTTCGCCAACATGGTCAAGGGCATGGTGGATTACTTCGCCCAGGCCAACGGCCACAAGGAAAATCGGATCAATATCATTCCCGGCTACGTGGAGCCGTGCGACATGGAAGAAATCAGACGTCTGGCCGGGGAGCTGGGGGTGTCCATCATCATGTTCCCCGACACCTCCAAGGTGATGAACGGTCCCCAAACCGGCAAATACCACATGTTTCCCGCCGGGGGCGTCACAATCCGGGAGTTGATCGAGGCCGGCAGCAGCGGCGGCACGGTGGCCCTGGGACCCCTGGCCTCCGGACCCGCGGCCCGGGCCCTGGACACCAAGTGCAAGGTGCCCTGCGAAATCCTGAACCTGCCCATCGGGCTGACGGCCACGGATACCTTCATCGACACCTTAAGAAGGATCGCCGGGGTCAATGTGCCCGACTCCATCAACCTCGAACGGGGCCAGCTCGTGGACGTTATCACCGACATGCAGCAGTACTTTTATGGCCGCAAGGTGGCCCTGGCGGGGGACCCGGATCAGTTGATTTCCCTGACTCAGTTTCTGGTGGATATTGACATGTGGCCCATCCATATCGTCACCGGCACGCCGGGCAAGAAGTTCGAGGCCCGGATCAAGGAGATCACCAAGGACGTGCCGCATCCGGTGAACGTCAAGAGCTCCGGCGATATGTTCCTGCTGCACCAGTGGATTAAAAACGCCCCGGTGGACCTGCTGATGGGCAACACCTATATGAAATACATCGCCCGGGATGAAGATATTCCCCTGGTGCGGTTCGGCTTTCCCATCCTGGACCGCGTCGGCCACAGCTACTTCCCCACCGTGGGATACCGGGGCGGGCTGCGGCTCCTGGAGAAAATCCTGGACGCCCTCCTGGACCGCCAGGACCGGGACGCGGCGGAGGAGAGCTTTGAACTAGTGATGTGATGAGTTAGCAGTAAGCAGTGAGCAGTGAGCAGTAGAAGGACAGAAGTGGTCTCGTCCCCAAATTGAACTTGGGGACGCATATGGATACCAGGCTCAGCTTGGGGACCAGATTGTAAATAGTGGTACAGGCTTTCCAGCCTGTGGCTATTAAAAGAAAGGGCTAATCTCATGGAAAAACCTGAACATCATATCTTCGTGTGTATGAGTTTTCGCGGCCTGGAGCCCAAGGGCAAATGCATCAAGAAGAACGCCCCCGAGTTGCTGGGTTATTTGGAATCGGAACTGGCGGACCGGGGCCTGGACAATGTCATGGTGTCCACCACCGGTTGCCTGAAGCTCTGCGACCACGGACCGATAGTGGTGGTCTATCCCGAAGGCTACTGGTACCAGGGGGTGGAAGGTGAGGACGCCATTGACGCCATCCTGGACGCCCTGGAAAACGGCGGCCCGGCCAAGGACTATCTGGTGGGGTGAGATAACGGTTCTGGGTGAGGGGGCTAAGGGCGAGAGCCCTGACACTTACAAAAAACTCCCCCAAACCCCCACCCCCAATCCCTTACGTAGGGGCGACCCGTTGGGTCGCCCTGGGGTGGAAACGCAATATAGTACCTCGTTCCCAAGCTGGGCTTAATACCTCTAATCCCCTCTCCCTTGAGGGAGAGGGTTAGGGTGAGGGTGACAGAGAAGTCATGAAACCGGCTATCTTCGAAGAAAGGCAGGACCAGA
>CAYNMI010000505.1:0-1670 GCA_964398095.1 uncultured Desulfobacca sp. | reverse complement strand
CGTCGGCGGTAAAGAGCAAGGCGCTTTCGCCGTCGGCGTCTCCCGTCAAAACCCATAAACCGAGCCGGTACGGGTCCCAAATAATATTATGAATATGCTTGGCGCTGCCCCCAGGCAAGCTATGAACCAACTCCCAGGTGTCCCCGCCATCGGTGCTTCCCCAGATGCGCAACGCTTGCCGCCGGGGATTGCCCCAATATTCCCCCACAAAGAGATGCTCCGAAGGCGCCATGACCAACCCCCGAGGCCTGCCCCCGTCAGACACTCGGAAAACGCTCCGGATTTCTCCCAAATCCGGGTTGAGGGCGAGGACTTGCTTCTGAGAGATGGCCAGAAGGACTCCTGTAGGTAACTGCATCATCTCCCGCAGGTCTAAGCGGCCGGCCCGGCGCAGCAGGCGCCATTGCGCCGCCAGCCGGTAAATCCAGGGAATGGGCACCGGAGCCAGGCGTTGGGGGATGGCACTGGTAAGGTCCATTTTCCAGACCGAAGCCCGTCCGGAAAAATAGACCGTCGAGTCCGTCCACAACAGCACCTGAAGGCCAGGATAATAATCGGCCCTGGATAATAAGGGGTTATCTGAATTGAGGGGATTTGCTTGGCAGATCATCGGCGCTTTTAAAAGAGGTCAGCCCCCGGCGATGGCCATGAGGCTGACCTCCATGGCCGCCAGCACTTTGGGGCCGGCAAAATGCAGTTCTGTGGCCTGCCGCCCCCGGGCCCCCATCGCATCGAGTTCATGGCGCCGCGGCAAAAGCGCCAGGACCGCCTGGGCCACGGCCTCAGGATTATCGGGAGGCGCGGTGACGCCACACCCGTGCTCTCGGACAACATCCGCCGCCGCGCCCTCCTGGGCCGCCATGAGCACCGGCCGGCCGCAGGCCATATAAGCCAGGATCTTCTCGGGCACTGTCCCCACCCGGTGCGGGGCCTCCTTCAAATGGGCAAACAGGAGGTCCGCGGCGGCAAAGTAGGCCAACACCCGGTCCTTAGGCTGGTGGCCGATAAACTCAAAATTCGTCAGGCCATAATCCCGCACCAGGCTTTCCAGGTTCTCTTTTTCCACCCCGCTGCCCACAATGACAAAATGAATATCCGGGTTATCGTGCAGCAGTCGAGCGCTTTCCACGAAGACGTCCAGTCCCTGGGCCAAGCCGATATTGCCCCCATAAAGGATGACGAATTTGTCTCCCCACCCATACTGTTGGCGGATTTGGGCCGCCCCGGCGGGATCAGGATGGAAAACCTCCAGGTCGATCCATAAAGGGTGACATTCAATTTTGTCCCGATCAGCCCCATCGATCACCACTTCTTCCAGCATTCTCTGGGAATAGACGAAGATCCGCGCCGCCTGCCGGTAAATAAAGCTCTCCAGGCCGCTGGCGGCCCGGTAGAGGGCGCCCTCCTGCATAAACCCCAGGTGCAGCGCCGCCCGGGGCCACAGGTCGTTGACCCAAAAGACAAAGGGACACCGCCAGGCTTTACCGGCCAGGGCGGCGGTCACCCCCAATAGGAGCGGGGGCGAATAAACCATGATAACATCCGGGCGCGGCCCGGTAAAGATTCCGACCAGGGCCGTTCCCATAAAGGTGGCATAATTTAATAACCGGGCCTTGAACTTGCTGCGTTCCGGGGAGGCATAGGACCAGGTTCGGGTGATACGAAGGCCA
>CAYNMI010000504.1:0-1674 GCA_964398095.1 uncultured Desulfobacca sp. | reverse complement strand
CTGGACCCCACCGGGGCCGGGGACGCCTACCGGGCCGGTCTCCTCAAGGGCCTGGCCCTGGACTTGGGATGGCCTGAGGCGGCGCGCATGGGCGCGGTGCTGGCCAGTTTTTCCGTGGAACAGCAGGGGACCCAGGAACATCGGCTGGAAGTCAAGGAGTTCTGGGCGCGTTATGCTGAAAATTTCGGGGCGCCGCCGGGGGTGGCTTTACCGGGGTAAATTTCAACGAACCCGCTCCCAAGTTGTACCTGGGAACGAATGATGTAGGGCGGGCATTGCCCGCCATAATGCCAAATTCCATGGCTTCCATAAGCGTAACTGGCGAAATTTCCCCGGCGGAACTGCTGGGCCGGATTCAGGCCCGGTTCCGGGAACTGGGCCTCTTCGGGTCCACCCTGACCCTGGTCCACCGGGGGAAAACCTACCTGATAACCTGCGATGCACAAGCCTTTGCGGTGTATCGCCGTCTGGGGCGCGGTCATCTGCCGCCGGGCCATCCCGGCTGGCCCGTGTGCCTGGTCACCGCCGAGGCCGTGGTGGATGAAACCAGCCCGCCGCACCTGCCGGAGGATGAATTCGCCTCGGGCTTGAGCCTGCACGACTGGCTCGATCTCATCGACACCTCCTTTGCCAGCCCTTGAAGCAACTCGCCGTTCCTCATTGTGCCATTCATAGGGACTCTCTTAAATGTCGAAGGCGGGAGGCGCGGCGCTTTCCCGCCCTATGGTTAACCATTAACCATTAACCACTGACAACTGCCTACTTACTTCACCGAGGTGGCGTGGATTTTGGAGGCGGAGCCGGTGGGTTCGGTGTAGCTCATGATGAAGCGGAAATTGGTGAAGAGGCGGGGGAGGCGCATCATGTTGAAGATCATGACGCCGATGGCCATGCGGTCCAGCCAGGAGGACATGGGCCAGCCCAGGTGGACGGTGACCTGGCGGTCGCCCAACTCGTATTCCACCACCCGGAGCAGGGCCACCAGGCGGTGGTAGAGGCTTAACTTGATCAGGGGGAAGCGGAAGTGGTTGCGGGCCAGTTTGGGGGGGATGCCGGCCCGGGGGGAGTAGAAGGTGACGTAGACGACGTTGTCCTCCGGTTCCCCGGTGGTATCCTGGGAGCGCTTGAACACCAGGTGGACATCCGGGGTGGTGGACTCGGCCAGGTAAAGGATCATCTCCATTTCGTTGTCGCTCTGCTCGATCTCCTTCAGCTCCGGGGCCCGCTTTTGGGCCACCAGGAATCCCCCCAGGAGCACCAGGCCGGTGACCCCGGCCCACAACATGGTGCCGCGGGTCTTCATAATAGCCAGAAGGATAAAGCAGCTCACGAAGATGACGAACATAATCAAGGTCACCAGGCGGGAGGTGTAGAAGTGGATCAGCTCCTTGGTGCCCATGAAGTAGCGGTAGATGATGAGGGCCGCCATATTGATGCAGAAGCTGGCCAGGAGGCCCAGGGCGTACATGTCCGCCAGGGTTTCCTGGTTACCGGAGGTGACCAGGATGATGATGGAGAAGAAGGTGGCGCTGGCGAGGTGGATGCGATAGAGGGATTGGCGGCGGTTGGTGGCGATGAGCCAGAAAAAGCCGTAGCGGTGGGCCACGCGCTCGATGAGCTCGCTGGAGGCCACATAGGCGGTGTTCATCGCCATGATCAGGGTAAAGCTGGCCA
>CAYNMI010000503.1:0-1679 GCA_964398095.1 uncultured Desulfobacca sp. | reverse complement strand
AGTTGCTCATGGGCCTGCGGCCCACCCGCATAGCATGAAAAGATTATACTCGTTGCCAAAAGTTTTTTCTTATCCCCCCCCCCTCACCCTATCCCTCTCCCCCCGCTGGGGGGAGAGGGGATAAGAGGAAAGAACTTTTGGCAAACGCTATAGTATCAGGACAGTTCCGCCTGGGCCTGCGGCCCACCCGCAAATTATCAACTGCAAGCTGATGGTGCGGAGAACGCACGAAAGACTTTGCAGGCCAGATAACCAAGACAGAAATTTAGCTTTGGGTGGATTGCAAACCGGATGGCGGCAGGAGGGTCTGGCAATCTGAGGGGTGGAGATTACCGGCCGGCCAGACTCTTCAATTTGCCTCCCCCGCCGTGGCCCCGTTGTTCCTTGATGAGCCTTTCCAGGCCGAACTGCTTGACCCGGTAGCCGATCTGCCGCAGGGTGAGGCCCAGGTCCATGGCGGCCTGGGATTGGATCCAGTGGTTGCGTTCCAGGGCGGCGACGATCTCCCGTTTTTCCATCTCCTTGAGGCGGGAAAGAAAGGCCTGATCCTCAGGCTCCGTCCGGCTCAGGGCCGGGGCCAGATAGGCCGGCAGGTCCTTGAGATCGATTTCCGAGCCTTCCACCATGATGCACAGGCGTTCCACCAGGTTCTCCATTTCCCGGACATTCCCCGGCCAGCCGTATTCCTGCAAGACTGTCTGGGCCTTTTGGGTGAAATAAAAGCGGCGGCCGTATTCCTCGGAGACCTTGTCCAGGAAGTGATCCAGCAGGGGCGGGATGTCCTCCCGGCGGTCCCGGAGCGCCGGCACCCGGATGGGAAAGACGCTGAGGAGGTAGTAGAGATCCTCCCGGAAGGCGCCGGCGTTGACCTGTTCCGCCAGTTCCCGGGAAGTGGCCGCAATGATGCGGACGTCGACCTTGCGGGTCCGGGTGCCGCCCAGGCGCTCGAATTCCCGTTCCTGGAGAAAGCGCAACAGCCTGGCCTGGAGGGTCAGGGAGAGTTCCTCCACTTCATCCAGAAAGATGCTGCCGCCGTCGGCTTCTTCCAGGCGTCCGGGTTTGGCCCGGACCGCCCCCGGGGCGGCGCCTTTCTCCAGGCCGAACAACTCGATCTCCAGGAGATTTTCCGGCATGGAGGCGCAATTAATCTTCAGGAAGGGATAGTTGGCCCGGGGACTTAAGGCGTGGATCACCCGGGCCACCAGGGTCTTGCCGGTGCCCGACTCCCCCACCAGCAAGGCCGCGGCCTTGACGGGGGCCACTTTCTTGATCAACTGCCGGATGGCGGCGATGGCCGGACTTTTCCCGCCGATCACCAGATTATGGGTTTTCTCCGAGAGCTCGGCCCGGAGGGACAGGTTTTCCTGGCGCAGGTTGGCTTCCCGGGCCGCGACCTGGAGGTTGAGGCTGACAAACTGGACGATAAGGGTGGCCACAATGCTGAGAAAGCGGATATCCTCTTCAAAGGCGATTTCCTCCCCATAGAGGCGGTCGACGCTCAAGACCCCGATGGGGGCCCCCTGGAGGATAACGGGCACCCCGATGAAGGAGAGCTGGCCTTTGTCGATGTCCCGGGACCTGGTTTTATTCAGGAACAGGGGTTCCTTGCTGACGTCGGGCACCACGAAGGGCTGGGCGGTGCGAAAGATCAGGCCGGTGACGCCCTCATCCAGGCGGTA
>CAYNMI010000502.1:0-1682 GCA_964398095.1 uncultured Desulfobacca sp. | reverse complement strand
CCAACCGACCCAGGAAGGGATCTACACCAATGTGCTGGTGCCGTCGGTGGTGGCCCTCTACCAGGGAAAGGTGATCGTCGGCGAAGGGGCCAAACGCCTGCGGGCCCGGTCCCCCGAACTAGGCCTCAGTCACAATAAAACGCTCTTCTTCGAGTGCAAGAACGATATCGGCGTGGCCAGGACCTATCACAAGGCGCCCCCGGGGTTTCAATCCGCGTCCGAAATCAGCGCGGTCATCTTGAAGTTCCTCTCCCAGACCGCGCAGGACGAAGATCCCCTGCCCCTAGATCGCACGGTGGTCACCGTGCCTGCCTCCTTCCAGGTGCCCCAGCGCCAGGATACCTTGAAAGCCGCTGAACTGGCCGGCATTGAAGTTCATGGCGGCGATCTCCTGGATGAACCGGTGGCCGCCTTCCTGGACTACCTGTTTCTCCAGGGGGCGGATATTCTGCCGGAACTGCAGACTCCCAGGAATGTCGTGGTCTTTGATTTCGGCGGCGGCACCTGTGATGTGGCGGTTTTCCGCCTGCAGGTGGCGCCCCGGCGCCAGGCCTTGCAGATTGAGCCCCTGGCGGTGTCCCGCTATCATCGCCTGGGCGGGGGCGATATCGATGCCGCCATTGTCTATGAGGTTTTGGTGCCCCAACTGTGTGAGCAGAATGGTCTGTCGGCCTATGACCTGGGCTTTGACGAGAAGAAAAACTATGTGGGGCCTGCTTACCTGGGGTTGGCGGAAACCTTGAAGATCGGCCTGTGCACCCAGATTTCCCGCCTGCTGCGCTTCAACAAATACGAAGGAGCGGATAAGACCCAGATCATGGCCAAACGGCCGGGAATGCACCCCTGTCATCTGCCCTCCGGTCCCCTGAATCTCCAATCCCCCACTCTGAGCGCCGGTGATTTTGAAAAGCTGCTGGGCCCTTTCATTGATCAGGACCTCCTTTACGCCCGGGAAACGGAATACCGCCTTACCTGCTCAATTTTTGCTCCTTTACAAGATGCCCTGGAGCGCAGTGGCATTGCTGCCGGAGAGGTGAACTTCTGCCTGGCGGTGGGAGGGAGTAGTCTCATTCCCCAGGTTATCGCCGCCCTGCAAAAGTTTCTGTCCCAGGCCCGGTTGCTTACTTACCCTGATCAGGATTCCCTGCAAACCGCCATTGCCCGGGGCGCAGCTTATCACGCCCTGTCCTTGGCCATGTTCGGCAAGGGCCTGGTGCAGCCCGTCAGCCATGCCCGCCTGGCCATCCGCTCGGCCTCGGGGGCAGTGGAGCTTATCCCCAAGGGTACGCCGCTTCCGTATCCTCCCGACGGCGGCTATGCTCAGTCTTCTGACCTGGCGGTGCCAGAGACGGTTTTGTTGAACACCATTCCCTTACGGGTGGAGATTGTGGGGGGCCAGGAGGAGCGCCTGTTGTACAGCGAGACCTGGGATATCTCCGGGCCGGTGCAGCGTGGCGACCCATTGCTGCTGGAATACCGGTATGACGAAAACCAGATTTTGTCGCTCACCATGAGACTGGCGTCCGAGAGGGACATTCTGCCCTTTAACGCCCAGGTGGACAAACCCTTCACCAATGTCGTCAATCCCTGGTCGGAGAAAATCGTCATCGAGACGATGGAAGAGGAGTTGCGGACCGGCAAGGTGCCCAAAGCGCAGATTCCGGCCCGGATGGTGGAGTTGG
>CAYNMI010000501.1:0-1684 GCA_964398095.1 uncultured Desulfobacca sp. | reverse complement strand
GCGGACCTATGTGTCCGCCCTGGCTTGAGGGCGCACACGCAGGTGCGCCCCTACAATTCTGGATTTTATTATTTTGAGTTCGCATTAATTGTCCTTTGACTGCAACTCGGTATTAAGCCTCTTTATTAATTTTCAGGCGGGTCTTGCGCACCAGTTCCTCCAAAACCTCCATCTGGATGCGCTGGATTTCCAGCAAGCGCCGCCACTGGCTGGTGAGGAGCAGGTCTATTTTTTCGTTGAGATGCCGGATTTCCAGCTCCGCCTTGAGGTTAAGCTGGTAGTCGTGCTCCGAGCGCAGCCGGTCCTTGGCGTCCTGGCGGTTCTGGCTCATCATGATGACCGGGGCCTGGATGGCCGCCAGGCAGGAGAGCACCAGATTGAGGAGGATATACGGGTAGGGGTCGAAGGGCTGCCGCAGGAGGGCGATGGAGTTGACGGCTACCCAGATGACGATGACCACGGCGAAGCCCCCGATGAAGCGCCAACTGCCGCCGAAGGACGCCACCTTGTCGGACATCCGCTCCCAAACCGTCAAATCCTGCTCAAACTCCAGGTTGAGGTTTTTGGAGAGGATCTCGTGCTCTTTCAGGCTCTCCAGCACTTCCTCATGGAGGGCGGAAAGCTGGCCCGTCTCCTCTTCCAGGGCGTCCTCGACGTACTCGCCCCGGAAGTGGTTCAGGTCCGCCATGCAGATGTAGCCGTGGTCGTCCCAATCGGGGTGTTTTTTGCGGATCGTCTCCAGGATCCCTGCCCGGATCAGTTCACTGGGCCAGACCTCGTCCAGGTCCTTTAGTTGGCGGCAAATCTGGCAGACCACCCGCGGCTCTTGAGGTTCTTCCATGGGAGCCTCGTCCTTGTGGGTTCAATGGGGCGGCAGCAATCCCCGCAGCGAAGTCGGCCCCGGAGTCAGGGCTTCACTTTTTCGGCAAAGCCGCCGGGAGAGGTCTTTTTCAAGCCCGGGGGCAGGTTGAACCGCCGGTCCGGAACCTTTTCCGCTTTGATGTCCCGGTATTCCATGGAAAAGTGCCGCTGCCGGCACTCCATCTTGATGGGCAGGCCCAGTTTGGGGGCCACCCAGTAGGTCTGTATCTCCAGGCCGCGGCCCACGTGCACCATGACCTGATACTTGTCGGTGTCGTAGCCGTTCACCCGCTCATGCCCCAGGGGGCGCTTGCGCATCGCCAGGGGCGGAATCTGAATGAACTGCCCGGGGAGCCGGGTTTTTAGGGGCATTTCCAGGTAGCTTCTCTCCTGGGGAAAAATTATCCAGACCACCTTGAGGTCCGGGCGCACGATGGTAATGGTCTGCCCCCGCTCATCCACAAATTCCTGGCGCATCTTGCCGTCGTGGACGTAAATCATCCCCGGCATGACCTTGGCGCCGTCCTTGACCACCATCATGGCGGAAAACTCCGCCCCCCACCCCAAGCTCGGGATCATCAGGAGCAGCAGCAGCCACCAGAATCCCAGCAGGGCGCCGATGATTTTTCCGGTTCGCGCCATCATTGCACCTCCACCTGCAAAGACTGCCCAAGGGTTGGATGCTCTGGTTGGGATAAATGTTATGAATCGGAGCCGTTCATGGATTACTTCTTAACCTGAACCCTGAGATAAATCCCCCCTGGTGTCGCGTCCCGGAAATACCTTTCATAAATCCAGGGCCTTAAACTCCCCCTCCCCTGGT
>CAYNMI010000500.1:0-1685 GCA_964398095.1 uncultured Desulfobacca sp. | reverse complement strand
TCCATGGGGCCCTCGAGCTGTCCCTGCGTGTCGCCAGCGTCGACTCCACGGTTTTGATCCTGGGTGAATCAGGCGTCGGCAAGAGCATGATAGCCAGGTTCATTCAAAAGCATAGCAAACGCCGGCATAAGCCGTTTATTTCCATCAATTGCGGGGCTATTCCGGAACATCTGCTGGAATCAGAACTTTTTGGCTATGAAAAGGGGTCGTTTACCGGTGCCGGTAAAGATGGCAAGCCCGGGCTGCTGGAATTGGCCCAAAGCGGCACCCTGTTTTTAGATGAGATTTCCGAGCTGCCGCTACATTTGCAGGTAAAGCTCCTGCACGCCGTCCAGGAGCAGCAATTTTATCGAGTGGGCGGAACCAAGGCCATCAAATCGGACGTGCGCATACTGGCCGCCACCAACCGGGACCTGTCGGAAATGGTGCGCCAGGGAACCTTTCGGAAAGATTTATATTACCGGATCAATGTGGTCCCGCTGTCCATCCCCTCGCTGGCCAAACGGCGAGAGGACATACCACTCCTGCTCTCCTACTTTTTGGGAAGACTCAATCAGAAGTTGGGGCTCAAGAAGCGTATCTCCTCCAAAGTGGTGGACCTGTTCATGGCCTACCAATGGCCGGGCAATGTGCGGGAAATGGAAAACGTGGTGGAGAGATTGGTGGTCTTAAGTGAGTCCGATCTGATAACCGTTAGTGACCTTCCGGCTCATATAAGGGATCAATCAGAGGGGACCCCGGACGGCTTCAAAATCAATGTGCCAAGATTTGGCTCTCTGAAGGAGACCTTGGAATCTGTAGAAAAATTCCTGGTCATGGAATCCCTGAACAAGGGCGGGAGTACCAGGCAAGCTGCCTATATGCTGAAGGTCGATCAATCTACGGTGGTGCGCAAAATCCAAAAATACAAAATTGATTATTCCCTCAATTCTAATGATATCGCCACGTTAAATAATTAAAGCCGTGCTGTGGGTGGGGCTCATCATAGTCGACCCGGATACCTTAACCACCAGCCGGCCCTATCCCAAAGCAAAAGCCGTCTGGCGGAGCCATCACCCCGGGCCGCTTTTAACCATGTCATACTCGGCGGGAAACCTAAGCTCGATGCCCTCTTATGGCGGTGGATATGTTAAAAAGATCCATTGCATGCACATGGAGATGCGGCCAGGAGGAGGATATTCTAAGTTGACCGCCTACGCTGGAACTACAAGGGGCAGAGGACGTTTCTGGTTTTGGGGGCTGCCGGCAAGCAGCAGAGACCCCGGCAGGAGAAAATGATGGAGGCTGGGGATCTCCGGGGGGAACTAAAAATTGACAGCCTCAGGCGCAGTTATCTGCTTCATGTTCCCCCAGCCTATGATTCCGGGCAACCGGCAGCGCTCGTTTTGGCTTTCCATGGCCGCCTGGGCACCGGCAAGAAAATGGCGCAGCTCACGGATCTTTCCGGCCTGGCCGATGAGCACGGCTTTATCGTGGCGTATCCCAACGGGGTCGGACGCTCCTGGAACGCCGGTCATGGGATCGGCAGAGCGGAGTCTCAGGGAGTGGATGATGTCAGATTCACCGCACGGCTGATTGAGGCCCTCAGTCAGAGGCTCACCCTCGATGGCCGGCGGGTGTACGCCGCGGGTTTTTCCAATGGCGCGACCTTTGTGCACCGCCTGGCCTGCGAACTCTCCGAAAAG
>CAYNMI010000499.1:0-1692 GCA_964398095.1 uncultured Desulfobacca sp. | reverse complement strand
TGGTCCCCCGGGGCTGCAAATGGAAGATGGCGTAAGGCACGGCCCGGCCGGGGCGGTCGGCGACGAGGACGCCGTTGATGCGGCCGACGATCTCCCCGGCATAAGGCGTGGTTCCGATAAGCAGGGCGTTCAACAGCCCGGTGCCCCGGGTGTCGTTCAAGAACTGGCCCCGGAAGCCGATCAGGCCCCGGGAGGGAATTTCAAATTCCAGGCGGACCCGGCCGGAGCCATGGTTGACCATCTTCATCATCCGGCCCCGGCGGGAACTCAGCTTTTCTGTGACAATTCCCACGAACTCCTCGGGAATATCCACCACCGCCAGTTCCAGGGGCTCTAGGAGCCGGCCGTCGACCTCCTGGGTGACGACCTTGGGCTTGGACAGGGACAGCTCGAAGCCCTCCCGGCGCATCATTTCAATGAGCACGGCCAGTTGCAGCTCGCCCCGGGCGCTCACCCGGAAGGCGTCCCGGGACTCCGTGGGCTCCACCCGGATGCTGACGTTATAGAGCACCTCCTTGTCCAGGCGCTCCTTCAGGTGCCGGGAGGTCAATAACCGCCCCTCCTTACCGGCCAGGGGCGAGGTGTTCACCGAGAAGATCATGGAGATGGTGGGCTCCTCCACCGTGATCGCGGGCAAGGGCCGGGGGTCCTCCGGGTCCCCCAGGGTGTCCCCGATGAAGGCCTGGGGCACCCCGGCCACCGCGGCGATATCCCCCGCCTGGAGAGTCTCCCGGGAGAGGCGTTCCAGGCCCTCAAAGCCGTAAACCTGGCTGAGTAGGGCCTTACCGGCGTTTTCACCCCGCTTCAAAAGGGCCACTTCCCGGCCCTGGCGCAGGGCGCCGTTGATGATTTTCCCCACCGCGATCAACCCTACATAGTCGCTGTAATCCAGATTGGTGACCAGAAATTGCAGGGGGGCCTCCGGATCGTAGCTGGGGGCGGGGATGGCCTGGAGCATCGCCTCAAACAGGGGCACCAGATCCCGGCCCTGGCCATCGGGGTCGGTGAGGGCGATGCCGGCCTTGGCATTGGTGTAGATCACCGGGAATTCCAACTGCGCCTCGGTGGCGTCCAGGTCGATGAACAGGTCGTAGACTTCATTCAGGACTTCCTGGATACGGCGGTCGGGGCGGTCGATTTTATTGATGACCACGATGACCGGCAGTCCTTGCTCCAGGGCCTTGCCCAGGACAAACCGCGTCTGGGGCAGGGGCCCTTCGGTGGCGTCCACCAGGAGCAGGACGCCGTCCACCATGTTCAGGGTGCGCTCCACTTCGCCGCCGAAATCCGCGTGGCCCGGGGTGTCTACAATGTTGATCTTCACGCCCTTATAGGTAATGGACATGTTCTTGGCCATGATGGTAATGCCCTTCTCACGCTCCAGGTCCATACTGTCCATGACCCGCTCCACCACCGTTTCATTTTCCCGAAAAATGCCGCTCTGCCAGAGCATGGCGTCCGCCAGGGTGGTCTTGCCGTGATCCACGTGGGCGATGATGGCCAGGTTGCGTAAATCTTCCCGCACTTGCATAAAATCTCCGATAATTGCCGACATCCATCCGGGCACCGCGTGCTGTGCCCAAGTAATCTAGGGCGGGCACTGCCCGCCAGGTGCGTTCTACGCACCACCCCAAGGCAGCCGTGTAGGGTGCACACTACGCCCCACCCCAAAGCCCCGGCGGGACGCCGGCG
>CAYNMI010000498.1:0-1701 GCA_964398095.1 uncultured Desulfobacca sp. | reverse complement strand
CGGCGCCCCCGCCGGCGGCTCCGGAAGCCGCACCGCGAGCGGCACTACCGAACACTGCCCCGGCCGCCGCGCCCGCCGCAGCCCCGGTGGCGGCTCCCAGCGCAGTGGAGCCAGCCAGCCGGCCAGCAGGCCGCAACTCCTGGCCGCGTTCGGTGGCCCGCTGCAGACAGTCATCGATATCTGCTTGCGCGGCGGCATTTCCCACGGCCTCAAGATGCGCATTGGGATAAAGGATGGGCCGCGGCGTGGCACAGGCTGAGGCCAAAAGCGCCATGCCGACGACCAGCAAGGTTCGCAGAAATTCTCTGGTCATAGAAAAAGATTATAGCGCTAACCGGGGGGATAGTCACCGCCCCCCTGCCCTTTTCAGTGAGCTAATGCCAGCCCGGTCTCCAGTTGTAATGATTGTACCGATAGTGGGCGCGCTCCCAGCGATTGGCCCGCATCCAGGCTTCGGCCAGACGGAGACGATGCTGTTGGTGTTCGAGATGACGGGCTTCTCTGGGAGTCAACCGCCCTGACCGGAGTCCCCGGTAGAGGCGATGTTGCAGGCGCGCCTCCCTATGGTTGAGGTGACGGTAGTATGGGCATGCGGCGAACGCCGGAAGGCTCGTAAGTACGAGAGTGCCCATCAACAGGCCGGGCAGGATGACTTTAGTCCAGGTTTTCATTGCTCCATCCTCCAGGTCACGTCAGGAAATCCAGCGCTGAATGTCCTTGAAATTTCCCACCCCAGGGGTGGTTGGCGTTCACTGGATTGGACCGGCTGCGGCGGCAAATGTTAAGGTGCAAGACGGCCTCTTGCGGGGATTTTGACTAACTTATGAAATTTATTAATTTTATTGACCAGGCCAGGAACTTTTGGGGCGGACATCTGAGTCCGCCCCGGCAAAACGGGATCAGACCATGCGGATGGCCAGGCGTTGGCAGTGGGGGGGCGCAGTAACCGCACAGGATACAGCGCTCCTGATCCACGACTGCTTTACCGTCCACCAGTGACAGGGCGCCATTTTCACAATTTCCCACACATTCGCCGCAGCCTTCGCAGGATGCAAGCTTTCAGAACTTGAACAGGATTAAGGGAATTGAACACGAAAGTCGAAAGTTCATTTTGATTTATTTTCTGTTATCAATTATTTATCTATCTGGTATTTAGTTTGCATGAATATTTTCCGAAATAATTTTTTGGTAGCGGCCGATGAAAAGAAAACTTGTCGACATCTTGCATGCCTGCCTGACGAATCAATTCTTCATTCTGCTGGTGGCCCTGGTGCTGGTCCTTTTGGTGATTTTCCTGATGGATCAGAGCTCTCCTGTGGATATAGGTGAGTTTTGGATTTAGCAAAGGGTTCACTGAGGCGGACCGTCCACAAGCTCTAGCAAAAAAGTAACGAATGTGACATTTTTACCCATTTGTTAAATAAATGATTAATATCAATATGTTGTATTTAACATTCTTAATCACCTGTCCCAAAACATCCCGTTTTTTCCGGTTAACCTCACAAGGTCATGGTTCTGAGAGTCGCACGGCGGGTGGATTTTTCGCTTCCTGCCGGGGGGGCACAGGCTTTGCATAAATATTGGGTCAGTAGGGCAGTAATTCGGGTTGCTTACATCCGGGGTCGCGATGCTAAAGGAAAAATGCAGTACGCTGCTGGTTGCCGAACGCGGGTGCGAATTGGCCCAGAGCTTGAATTTTTG
>CAYNMI010000497.1:0-1704 GCA_964398095.1 uncultured Desulfobacca sp. | reverse complement strand
GCATCGGGTTCATGTGATTCGGATAATACGTTCGGAGAATGATTTTGGGGGGCAGGGTCCGGTCAACTTAATGCATTCAATGCTAGCCCTCCCCTCCGTCCATCTCTTGGGCACCGGAACGCACAGGTGCCCCGGGTGCGGGGCCGGGAGGCGGTGCCCGAGATTTGGGACACTGTGGGCGAACATCTGCCTGCTGCTGAAATTCTTTAGGGAAAATACCGATAGATGTCTTTGCGGTGGAGGATGCGGACCAGGGTGACGGTCTCGGCCTCGATGATCAGGCCCAGGCGGTAGTCCCCCAGCCTGAGGCGGTAATGGCGGCTTTCCGAGGAGAGTTTTTTGAGGTTCTTCAGGTCTTGGATACTTGCGGCACCTCGATTGCGTGGATGGTCTCCTAAAGCCGTTCCAAGACGGAGGTATCCCGAATTTGCCGCAGGTCTTTGGCAAAACTCCTGGTAAAGGCCAGGTTCATGCCCGGCCTGGGAGGATTTTGAAAATTTCCTTTTTATCTACGAGGCCGGTGCCTTCCCCCTCCAGAATCGCCTGGGACAGGGCCATGTCCTCCAATGCTTCTAAGAGCAGTTGGGAAAATTCATCCCGGCGCTCTTCCAGAAGTTCGACGAGGGTTTCTTTCAGCAGCGCCTTAAGCCTGGCATCGTCCAGGGATGCGTCCATAATTAGTTCTCCTAACATTTATAAATATATGCCAAAATGGCGCTGGGATAAAATAAAAAGTGATCCGATCCCCTGAAAGTCCGCCGTGGTGAGGAAGGAGGCGTGGCACCCCACAACCCGAGCCACCAATTTGGTCGCCGGGACCTAAAGCCGAAGGTTAGATCATGTTCCCAATCATAATCATTATCGTTGCGGTCTTCTTGCTGGCGATCATAGTTTGCTTTAAGGCATTTACTGCCTGGGGCAGGCGTTGGGGCGCCACTCCGGGAGAGTGGGCCCGGACGATGACCGGCGACGCTTATCTGGCCGGGGGACCGGCGGTCCGCGTCGCTATGACTCGAGCCATAACCATCGACAGACCTCCGGAGGTGGTCTGGCCCTGGCTGGCCCAACTCGGCCGCGGCGCCGGCTGGTACAGCTATGACCGGCTGGATAATGGCGGCAAGGCGTCGGCGCGGCATCTGGTCTCCTGGATACCGGCACCACAACTAGGGGATGCCACCCCGATCGGATACCTGCGCCATCTGGAACCCGGCCGCGAACTGGTCTGGTGGGTCAGCGGGGAACGGTTTCTAGGGGCGAGTGTCCGCATGATTATCGACATCATGCTAACCCCCGAAAACCGCGGCTCCCGTCTGGTTATCCGCATCTCCGGAGATGCAGCCGGACCCACGGCTCCCCTAGCCATGGGCGTATTTCAAGTGATGGATACGATTATGGCCCGGCGTCAACTGTTGGGAATCAAGGAACGGGTCGAGACATATGGGGCGGGCGCGGATAATCCCGAACCTCCGGAGAATGGTCGGCCCGATCAATATCAATTCTACGAGGTCATCTATGCCTCCGGCCAAACCGCCGGGGTCCCCGGCCGAGAAAAGGCCTCAGCCTGGCGCGAGTTGGCCATAAGAGATGGGGTGATGGTTAAGTCGGGGGAGGCGCAACTGCCAGTGGGGGACAATAGCCAGGAACACTAGAAGCTATTTCAAAACCTCCTTTTGCGCCAATTTGTCATTCTGAGCGAAGCGAAGA
>CAYNMI010000496.1:0-1720 GCA_964398095.1 uncultured Desulfobacca sp. | reverse complement strand
ATTTGTTGGCTCAGGTGCAGAACCAGGAGATCACCCAGGTGGTGCATCTCAAGGTGGGGCATTCCAAGGTCTTGAAGGCGCCCTTCACCCTCACCCGCATCTCGGTGGCCGACCCGGACATCGCCGACCTGATTCTCATCAGCGACCGGGAGATTTACGTCAACGGCCTGGCCCCCGGGGTGACCAATCTCAGCATGTGGGGCAAGAACCGCTTCACGTCGGCCACGGTGACGGTGGAGGCCGACCTGACCCTGTTGAAGGAGAAGCTCCACCAGATCCTGCCCAAGGAGAAGATCGGGGTGGCGGCCGCGGGGGACTCCATCGTGCTGTCCGGGGAGGTCTCCGGGCCGGTGGCCCAGAGCACCGCCCTGTCCCTGGCCCTGCCCTATGCCGGCGGCAAGAAGGAAAAGGTGGTGAACCTGATGCACGTGGGCGGGGTGCAGCAGGTAATGCTGGCGGTGCGGGTGGCGGAGATCAACCGGCTGGTGGCCGAGCGCATCGGCATCAACTTCAACGCCCTGGCCCCCCACGGCAATTTCGGGGTGAACCAGATCAACAGCCTGGCCCCCATCACCAGCCTGATCCGGACCTTTACCGGGGCTGCTGGCTCCGCGTCCACCACCGCCTGGACCCAGGGGCTCAGCAGCAACATCACCGCCCTGGGGGGCTGGACCGCGGCGGGCACCCTGTGGACCGTGTTTTTGGATTTACTGAAACAGCAGAACCTGGGCCGGGTGCTGGCGGAGCCCAACCTGGTGACCACCAGCGGCCATCAGGCGTCCTTCCTGGCGGGGGGCGAGTTTCCCATTCCGGTGCCCCAGAGCGGCGTGGGAGGCGCGGCCACCATCACCATCGAATACAAGAAGTACGGGGTGCAGTTGGATTTCACCCCCACGGTGCTGAACGCCGGCAAGATCGCGGTGAAGGTGCATCCCATCGTCAGCGAGCTGGATTACACCAACAGCATCACCACTGCCAGTTACGTGGTGCCGGGGCTGCTCACCCGGGAGATGAACACCCAGGTGGAGGTGCGCGACGGCCAGACCTTCGCGATTGCAGGGTTGTTGCAGGAAAACACCCGGAATGTGATCAACAAGTTTCCGATCCTGGGGGATATTCCGGTCCTGGGGCCGCTGTTTCGCTCCACCCAATACCAGAAGAACGAAACGGAGCTGGTGGCCCTGGTGACCCCGCACCTGGTGAAGCCCATGGCGCCGGGGGTGGCCCGGTTGCCCACGGATAAGTGGATTGATCCCAGTGACGTGGACGTCTACCTGCTGGGGCGGGACCAGGGCCGGGCCCCGGCGGCGCCGGCGCCGAGGCCGGCCGCGCCGCTGCCGGCGGGATTCGGCCACCAGACCCTGAACTAGGCGCCCGGCGCCGGAGAGAGCGAGCCATGCAGGAAAAGCGGGGGCAGGCCCCCAAGATCGGCAGGTCCCTGGCGCTGGGGGTGGCGCTGCTGTGGCTGGCGGGGTGTTACCCGCCCAGCGCCCTGGAGCGGGATTTCGGCAATTCGGTGCACAACAACATCGCCCAGCAGGTGGTGAATCCCCGGGCCGGGTTCAACCCGGCGCCCGCGGTGGGACTGCCGCCCCAGGCCGCTGCCAACGTCATGGACCAATATAATAAGGGCTTTAAGGGCGAAGAGAAAAAGGGCCTGGAAATGAAGTTGACCAATCAATAACCTGCGCTCGCCGCACACCAGGGGGATTGACGCGTG
>CAYNMI010000495.1:0-1733 GCA_964398095.1 uncultured Desulfobacca sp. | reverse complement strand
CCGGGGTCAGGGTGTCGATTTCCACCTGCATGGCCGCCAGTTTCAGCCGGGCGATTTCCTTGTCGATATCCTCCGGCACCGGGTAGACCTGCTTTTGGAATTTCTGGTGGTTTTGGGAAATGAACTCCGCGGACAGGGCCTGGTTGGCAAAGCTCATATCCATGACTGCCGAGGGGTGGCCTTCGGCCGCGGCCAGATTGACCAGGCGGCCTTCCGCCAACACATAGAGGCACCTGCCGTCTTTGAGGCTGAATTCCTCCACCGCGTCCCGAATCCGGCGGCGGGCGGTGCTGATCCCCTCCAGGCTGGGGATGTCGATTTCCACATTGAAGTGCCCGGAATTGGCCAGGATAGCGCCGTCTTTCATGAGGACGAAATGCTCCTCCCGGATGACGTTGATGTCGCCGGTGAGGGTGCAGAAGATGTCACCGATCTTGGCGGCCTGGGCCATGGGCAGGACTTCGTAGCCGTCCATCAGGGCTTCCAGGGCCTTGAGGGGGTTGACTTCGGTGATGACCACCCGGGCGCCCAGGCCCCGGGCCCGCATGGCCAGGCCCCGGCCGCACCAGCCGTACCCGGCCACCACGAAGATGCCGCCGGACAACAGCCGGTTGGTGGCCCGCATAATGCCGTCGATGGTGCTCTGGCCGGTGCCGTAGCGGTTGTCGAAGAGGTACTTGGTCATGGCGTCGTTCACCGCGATGACCGGGTAGCGCAGCACCCCGTCTTTGGCCATGGCCTTGAGGCGAATCACCCCGGTGGTGGTCTCTTCGGTGCCGCCGAACACCCCGTCGATCAGGTCCTGGCGCTTGGTATGGATGGTGAAGACCAGGTCGGCCCCGTCGTCCATGGTCATCTGGGGCTTCACTTCCAGGGCCTGGTGGATATGGCGGTAGTAGGTGTCGCCGTCTTCCCCTTTAATGGCAAAAGTGGGAATGCCTTCGATCTTGGCCAGGTAAGCCGCCACGTCGTCCTGGGTGCTCAGGGGGTTGGAGGCGCAGACGTGCACCGTGGCCCCGCCGGCCTTCAGGGTGGCGGCCAGGACCCCGGTCTCGGTGGTCACGTGCAAACACGCGGCGATCCTGACGCCGGCCAGGGGTTTTTCCCGCTCGAAACGCTCCCGGATGGCATTCAGGACCGGCATATCGCGCCGGGCCCACTCCACCCGCAGGCGGCCTTTATCGGCCAGGTTGATATCCTTGACATCATAATCCATGCGAATCAAATCCTCATTTAGCTTGGGCAAGTTGCGGCTGGCAGATGCAGACGGGGGAGGGGCCTTTGAGCCCGGCCTTCTCCCGCAAGACATCGATTTTATTGACATATTCCCAGGTAAAGTCCGGATCGGTACGCCCGAAATGGCCGTAGGCCGCGGTCTTCTTGAAGATGGGCCGCTGCAGCTCCAGGTACTGAATCATGGCCGCGGGCTTGAAGCAGAAGGTATCCTTAATGATATCCAGGAGTTTTTCCTCGGAGATGACCGCGGTGCCGTAGGTATAGACCATGATGGACAGCGGGTCGGGCAGGCCGATGGAGTAGGCCACCTGAACCTCACAGCGCTTGCACAACCCCGCGGCCACCACGTTCTTGGCCACGTGGCGCAGCATGTAAGAACTGGTGCGGTCCACCTTGGTGGGGTCTTTGCCCGAAAAGGCGCCGCCGCCGTGATAGCCCCGGCCGCCGTAGGTGTCCACGATGATCTTGCGGCCGGTGATGCCGCAGTCGCCCAGGGG
>CAYNMI010000494.1:0-1739 GCA_964398095.1 uncultured Desulfobacca sp. | reverse complement strand
CAGCCCTTCGGCCACCTTTTCCAGGTAATCCATACGCCAGCGCCGCTTGCCCTTCAAGAAGCGGCGGAAATGGGCCGGGTCAACCCCCAAGCCGCGGGAAAAGGGCGCCAGTTTAATCTTGCGCTCCTTGAGAAACTGCAATACCCGCCTGGAGATGAAGTCCAGACCCTCAGTCTCCTCTTCATGCCACTCCCGCATAGACGTTCCCTCTAAAAGTAACCCTTCCTCCCTCACCTAAATTCCCGAATCCATTATAGGACTTAATGTCCCCTATAGTCAAATTAAAAATAGCCGATTTTATAAAATTGTCCCATAAGCTTCATTGTCCGTTTTGAAGAAATTAAAGCCTTGACATAGAGGACACTGTGGCCTATATAAATTAGCCATGAAGATCAAGATTCCGGAAAAATTGGCCGGCCGCATCGGGGTAGATCGAAGCTATATCAAAAAGATCAACCGGGGTATCCGGCGTCCCAGTCTGAAAACCGCCAGAAAGATCATCGAGGCCATGGAAGGTGTCGTCAGTCTGGAGGACCTCCGGCCGGACATCGTCACCCTGGTCCAGGAACTTTCTCAGAAGAATGAAACTAGAGGCCCCGCCACCTCCCGGGGTCACTCCCCCGTGAAAGAGTAATTCATGCCAGAGGGTTTATGGGGGGAGTTTTTGCCACCTCATTTATGGAACGGCTGGGCGCAGGCGGCCCCCTGTTCATAAACTTGGTGACCAAGAGACGGAAAATAAAATGAAGTGGTTTCAACATCAGTGCGACGCTGATGAAAACAAGAAGGTCCGAAAAATTGAGAAATGGGGCCTTAATCAAGGCGGTGAAGAAGGTGCCATGGCCGCCTCCGGTCGCTATTGGCGCCTTCTGGAAAAGCTTGGCAAGGCTGAAGAAAAAAACGGCAAATTCGAATTTGAGCCCGGCTACGATCTCGACTTGGTGGCGGACGACCTGCGGTGCTCCCCAGAATACCTGATGCAATTTTGCAATCTCTTGGCCGAGATAAATGCTATCGATTCCCATTTGTGGGAGGAGAAGAAGGAGATTGCCTGCCCCAAGCTGGCGGAACGCTGTGATGAATATTGTAAGAAAAAAGAGCGTCGCAGGCAGAAAATGCAAGGACAATCTCCTGAGGGTGTACCTTCACTGCCGGGACAAGGTGGTGAGATGGTCTCGACGGTGTCGGGACAATCTTCCGAGAATGTCCCGACACTGTCCGGACAAACTCCGGATCTTGTCCCAAGAGGATCCGGAGATGCTCCCGAGGGTGTCCCGAACGAGTCCGGAGACGCCTCTAAGAATCAACACCTACACTTACACTTACAAGAACAAAAAAACCAAAAGCTAGAGGCTGCAACCCCCGGCGGCTCCGCCGCCCCTCCTCCCCCTGAGCCTCAGCTCACCCCAGCCAAAGTCTTTCATCTCTGGAACGACCTGGGGTGCAGACCTTCTTTGGCGGAGCTGACCACCGAACGCAGTAAGAGGCTGGCGGTCCGCATCCGCAAGCGAGGCGATCCGGCCTGGTGGGAGGGTTTGTTCCACAGGGTCAAGGTGCTCAACAAGCCCTGGCTCACTTTCGATTTTCTTATCGCCAACGACACCAACGCCTTGAAGGTCCTTGAGGGTAACTATGACCGAGACTTCGGCTCAGGAAATAACGGGGGCAGAGGGCAAACCAGGCCTGGAGCCTATCAGAAACCGCATCCAGCGAATCCTGGAAAGTTTGCCGCCATCACC
>CAYNMI010000493.1:0-1741 GCA_964398095.1 uncultured Desulfobacca sp. | reverse complement strand
CCCCCGCCGGTCAATTTAAAGGCCGAATGGCCCAGGAAGGTTATCTGCACTCCCCGGCCAATAATGGCTGGCGTCATGGCTGCCTCCGGTTTAGAAGAGTTCAAGGTTCAAGGTTCAAAGTTCAAGGTTCGCTTAATCAAGAATACTGCGCCCCAAGATAAAAAGTCTGCCACTTTTCATACCTTGCGGGTGTGCCGGAGGTATCGGCGGGCAGTTCCCGCCCTACAGGTTACCTGGTGGCACCGGCATCTTGCCGGTGCTCATGTAGGGTGCGCACCGCGCACCATCGATGGCTTCTTGATACTCGTTCCCAAGCCCTGCCTGGGAATGACATCTTTTCGCCCAAGCTCAGCTTGGGCACCTTATTGATTAATTTTTAAAGAAGTGCCGGACGGCATAGCCCACTGAAAATCCTCACAACTGCAACCGCGGGCTCTTTTGCTGAAAGCTAACAGCTAACAGCTAACTGCTAACCGCTTGCCTCACTGCACCATCTGTTCCAGGGCGTCCAGGTTTGTCCGCAGCCCCAGGGCGATGAGGGTGTCTCCCGCCAGAATGGGCGTATCGTGGCTGGGGTTGAAGAGCATCTCGCCGTCGGCCCGCTTGATGGCCACCAAAATGAGATTCAGTTTCTGGCGGATGCCCGAGTCTTTGAGCGGCACCCCCAGCAGGGGCGAATCCTGCCCCACCGCGATCTCTTCCATGCTCCAGGCCACCCCTTCCTTCATGGCCAGTTCCATGAAGGTAACCACCGTGGGGCGCATGATAGTCTGGGCCATTTTTTGCCCGCCCATGGAATAGGGGGACTCCACCTTATCGGCCCCGGCCCGGACCAGCTTTTGTTCCGCGCCCTTTTCCTCGGCCCGGGCCACAATATACAATTTCGGATTGAGGCTGCGGGCCGTCAGGACGATATAGACGTTGCTGGCGTCGGAATGCACCACTGCCACCAACCCTCTGGCCCGCTCGATCCCCGCCTCCAGCAGCGTCTCCTCCCGGGTGGCGTCCCCCACGATGAAATTGTGGTCGGCATCTTCCATGCGGGGCAGGTTGTCGGGGTTGTTTTCCACCACCACCAAGGGCGTGCCCCGGGCCTTCAACTCCCGGGCGATGGTTTCCCCGATGCGCCCAAAACCGCAGATGATATAATGATCTCTCAGCCTTTTGATATGCTTGATCAATTTGCGCCTTCCGAATACTGCCTGAATTTCCCCTTCGATCATCGCCCGGGCCAGGGAGCCCACGATGTAAAACAAGACCCCCATGCCGCTGAGGATCAAGATCATGTTGTAGGCCCGCCCCACCGGGTTCAGGGGATGGACCTCCCCGTAGCCCACGGTGGTCAGGGTGGTCACCGTCATGTACAGGGCGTCGAAAAAGTTCCAGCCCTCTATCCAGACAAAGCCCAGACTGCCGATCACCAAAAGGGCCACCAGTAACGCAGCCCACTGGGCGATTTTACGAAAGGTTACCATGTGCCATCATCTGAAACAAGTGAAGGGTTAGGGGTTCGGGTCCAATATATCGGGCCTGCCAGGTGCGCCGCCTACGGTTGCGCGGCCATGGAGCGTATTATCCACTGATTTTCCCAGCCGTCCATTTAAGTCTCTCTTAACTCATTGAGGATGGCGCTCACCAGCCTCTTTAATTCCGGCAACTCACGCTCCACCACGTTCCAGACCAGCGGCGCAGGCATCCCTCATAAAGGCACCGCTTCTTCAAGCACGCGGTCGCGGATGCG
>CAYNMI010000492.1:0-1749 GCA_964398095.1 uncultured Desulfobacca sp. | reverse complement strand
GCTGATATAGTGGTTCTTGAAGACCCCGACTTGGGAGTCCCACGCCCAGTTATGAGGAGGCATCTTTTATCTCCTTAAAGTGTTCGTTTTTCGCGCAATCGCTCCCTGATGGAGCCCATAGTGCGCGGCTTGTGATCACCGTCTCCGGTCCGGGGGCGGGGGGTCCCTCCACGCTCCAAGATTTCCGATTCCGGTGCAGTTTCAGATCTCGCCGCGGCCACTTTGCCTTTCTTGGCCTTGACCTGGGAGACCATGTAGTCCACCTGTTCTTTCAGAGTTACGCCCTCGTGCATCGGGGCAGTTCCAAGGGACTTCCAAAAAAGGAGCGAGTCGTGGGAATCGTCCGCCATGTCCAGTCCGGCTTCTTTGGCCATGTTGATGGCCGCCGAACGTGAGTTGGCCTCGCCATCCCTCGCCTGGCGGTTTTGGTTTTCTTCGTCCAGAGTCCGCCTGACGATCTCGGTCACTTTGGATTCATCGGGGATGGAGCTCCCTCCACGCAGATTCGCCACTTTGGTCCACAACTTGGCCCGTTGGGTGGAATAGTCATCTGCGTAAGGGTCCAGATTGTCGATTTCGGTCAGAACCGCGGCAACCTGTGTTTCCATTTCTTGCGACGTCGGCGCTGGGGGAGCTTCTTGGGCAGGAGGTTGAGCAGGGGGTTGGGCCTGCTTATTGCGCAGTTCCTCGTTTTCCCTTTCCAACTCAGCCGCCCGGGTGGTCGCTGTGTGCATTTTGCGCGTAGCTTCCGTTGTGGCTTTCTCGGCTTCTTCCAAGCTCTTGTACTTCGGCGGCTTGGGGGCCTCCCCATCTTTCCCATCTTCATCTTCCAGGCTTCCGCCACCGGTATCTTCGGCGGGCGGTTGGACGTGCTTGCCTTGGGGTTCTTCTTCCTCATCGCCTCCGATGGGGCCAGCCAAATCCGAAGGATGGCCGGAGAAAACCCGTTGCTGCTTGATCCGCTCCCGGATGGACGCTAAGCTGCCTTCATCCTCAGAAGTATGGGCGCCTTCAATATCGACCGTCATAAACGCTCCTTTTCGGCGGGTGTCCTTGCGGGCCGCCTATTTTTCTCGCTCGCCGGTATCCCTTTCGGGGCGGCTGCGATCATAGCTCGGTAAAATCATCTTCAGGTGACGCTCCACAGCCCTGGGAGCTATCTCGATTTCAATGTTCAGCCGTTGCAAAGTTGCCAGGAAATTCTTGTACGCCGCATCCTGGGAGAGAATTTCCCCGGCGTAGACGATCATTTGTTCCACCAGAACACCCAACACCTCCCCCCCGGAGCCTCTAAGGTCGGCCTGGAAAGCAAGGCTGCGGCTCACGGCCTCCTGTAATCTGGCTTCGGCCGCTTCTTTCCGGGCTTTGGGGTTATCCTGGATCGGGTTCCCGGTGAGGATGTCTGTTTTGATGCCTGGTCCTAAAGGCATTGTGTCTCCTATGCTGGCGCACTCGCCGGCGCACCTTCTGAGGGAATGCCGGGGGCGGCGCCTTCTGGTTGAAGCCCTTCTGCTTGGAGCCCTGCTTGGGCAGCCTGGGCCTCAGCGGTCACAACCTGGGCGTCTGCCGTCTTATCCGCTACTTCAGCCTGTTTGATATATGCGCCCCTCTGCTGCGCTTCTATGGCGTCAGCGAGCGTCTGATCAACCTTGATCCCCTCGTCTTTCAGGTTGAGCCTGGATTCGATAGCCTTGATGGTGGGGTAGGGCCTGAGGTATGGGACAAATTCGGGAAGCTTGAAGAGCGGAA
>CAYNMI010000491.1:0-1753 GCA_964398095.1 uncultured Desulfobacca sp. | reverse complement strand
TGGGGATGCGGCGGCCCATGCCGAAGGCCTTGGAGGTGATCTTCAGGCCCGGGGCGGCCTGGCGCCGCTTGTATTCGTTTTTGTCGATGGTGCGGATCACCCACTGCACGGTTTCCGGCGCGAACCCCCGCTTGACGATGTCGCCGTGGCTCAAACCCTCCACCAGATAATCATTCATGATCTGATCCAGGATCTCATACGGCGGCAGGGTGTCCTGGTCCTTCTGGTCCGGGCGCAGCTCCGCGGACGGCGCCTTCTGGATGATTTTCTCGGGGATCAGTTCCCGCTCCCGGTTGAGGAAGTGCGCCAGTTCATAGACCATGGTCTTGGGCACGTCCGCCAGGACGCTGAGGCCGCCGCTCATATCCCCGTACAGGGTGCAGTAGCCCACTGCCAGTTCGCTCTTGTTGCCGGTGGACAGGACCAGGTGGCCGTATTTGTTGGAGATGGCCATGAGGATGTTGCCCCGGATGCGGGCCTGGATATTTTCCAGGGTCACTTCGATCCCGCCCAGCTTCAGGGGTTGCTGCAAGGCTTCCCGGTAGGCCTGATAGATGGGGGTGATGGGGATGAGCCTGGTTCCCACCCCCAGGTTGCCGGCCAGGGCCAGGGAGTCGTCGATGCTGTCCCGGGAGGTGTAGGGCGACGGCATCAGCACCCCCAGGACGTTTTCCCGGCCCAGGGCCTGGGCGGCCAGGCAGCAGGTGACCGCGGAATCCACCCCGCCGGAGAGCCCCACCACGGCTTTCTTAAAACCGCACTTCCCCAGGTAATCCTTGACCCCCAGGACCAGGGCCGCATGGACCGCGGCGATCTGCTCCTGGTGGGCGTAGAGGCCCGGTGTGCCGGGTTGCGCCAGGTCCACCGTCACCACCGCCTCCCGAAATCCCGGCAGGGCCGCCATGGCCTCCCCCGCCGCGTCCAGGGCCAGGCTGTGGCCGTCGAAAATGAGCTCGTCGTTGCCCCCCACCTGGTTGACATAGATCAGGGGCAGCCGGTGTTTTAAGGCGTGGGCCTGGAACAGCCGGTGGCGCAGCTCCTCTTTGCCCGCCTGGAAGGGCGAGGCGGAAATATTGATGAGCACCGTGGCCCCGCGCTCGGCCTGGACCTGGATGGGGTCCAGGGCATAGAGGCGCCGGAACCACAACTCCGGATCGTACCAGGCGTCTTCGCAAATATTGATTCCCAGGATTTCGTCCTTAAAGGCGATGACGTTCACATCCGCCGCGGGGTCGAAGTGCCGGGTCTCGTCGAAGACGTCGTAGGTGGGCAGCAGCGATTTGGCCTGGCGCAGCCGCACCTGGCCCTGGTGGATGAGCACCGCGCAGTTGCACAGGCCCTTGCCCGTGTCCCGGCCGGTGGGCTGCGGCGCCCCCACCAACAGGCCGGTGCCGGGATAGCGGGCGGACAACTCCACCAGATCCGCCAGGGCCGCCTCAACCCTGGCGATGAGGGCCGGCTTCTCCAGGAGGTCCCGGGGGGGGTAGCCCACCAGGAAGAGTTCAGAGAACACCACCAGGTCGGAGGTTTGGTGTACCGCCTCCAGGGTGGCGGCGGCCTTGGCAAGATTGCCGCTGACGTCCCCCACCACGGGGTTCAGTTGGGCCAGAGTGATCTTCATGGGCGCGGGCTTATCTCTTCTGCCATCTTTCTGCCATCCTGCCCCACTATACCACAACCCTTAGGCCCCTGATGAAATGAAAAATCTCTCGCCCTAACAAGGTATGCCCCAAAAGAAAATTTCCCTGCGTAG
>CAYNMI010000490.1:0-1764 GCA_964398095.1 uncultured Desulfobacca sp. | reverse complement strand
GAGTCCTTTGAGTTTATGATAGAGTTTGCGGTGGTTATTTTTGACGGAAAATATGATGGGGGGAAACCATCCCAACCGAAAGGCTGGGGAGCCCTAAAGGAGTCAATGCAAAGGAGAAAATTAGATGCTCAATGAGGCAGTGTTCCATAAGGGGATAGCCTTGTTAATGGCGGCCTACCCCGATTACGAGTGTTCGTCTGCAACGGTGGACGTGTACCGGGAAAGATTGTGTTGGCTCACCGACCAAGAGTTTGAGGCCGCGGTTTATCGCCACATCGACACCTGCAAGTGGTTCCCCAAGATCAGCGAGCTACTCGGAGCGGTCCAGTCCCTTCTTCCCTCGGCTATTGATGTCTGGACCCAGCTCATCGCCGCGGCCGAAGCCGGCGAGCAGCCGGAGATGGACGAAACCACCAAGAAGGCCATGGACTTCATCGGTGGCTGGGAGCAATTCAGCATCACGTCTTATGACGACTTACGGTTTATTTTTAAAGCCTTTCGGGAGGCATACCTGGAGGCCCAGGACCGGGAAACTGGAGCCCAGGCACAGATCAGCACCCGGACGGTGCCACAGTTGGAGGGGTGATGACCAAGAAGAAAGATTCGCCTGCGGGCTACACGCCCCCGGCTAATCTCGAGGCGGAGCAGTCGGTCCTGGGCGCTATTCTGGTCAGGCCGGAGGTGCTGGATGAGGTTAGCGACCTCCTGGTGGCCGATGACTTCTACAAAGAAGCCCATGGCCGCATCTACAAAACCATGCTGGACCTCTACGGCAAGAATGATCCGGTGGACCTGGTGACCGTCTGCGCCCTCTTGAAAGAGCGGAGCCAGTTGGAGGGGGTGGGGGGTGCGGTCTTCCTGGCCGGCCTCAGTGAAGAGGTAGGTTTCGCCGTCAACGCCCCTTATTACGCCAAACTGGTGCGCCAGAAGGCCATGCTGCGCCGGTTACTGGACGCCACCCAGGAGATTGCCGGGGCCTGTCTCGCCCCGGTGGATGACGCGGATGTCTTTATTGACCAGGCTGAGAGCAAAATTTTTCAAATCAAAGAGAGCCGGGAGATTCAGGCCGCTTACTCCCTGGACGATCTGGTTCCCGAAGAAGTGAGCCGGATTGAAAAGATTTTTGAGCGGAAGCGAGAGATCCTGGGGATTTCGAGTGGATTTGTGGACCTGGACCGGCTTACCAGCGGGTGGCAGAACGGGGATTTGATTATCTTGGCGGCCAGGCCATCACATGGGAAAACGGCCCTGAGCCTAAATATGGCCTACCATGCCGCCCGCCACTCCCAGGTGCCCACGGCCTTTTTCAGCATGGAGCAGCCCAAGGAGCAGCTGGTGCAGCGCCTCCTGGCCAGCGTTGGCCAAATCAACGCCAGCCGGTTGCGTGCCGCCCGGATGGAAAGTCAGGAGTGGGAGAGGTTTTACCAGGTGGATGACAAACTGAGGGGCGTCCCAATCCACATCATTGACAAGCCTGCCCTGACTGCCCTGGAGATTCGCTCTCAGGCCAGACGTCTGAAGTCTAAACAGGGTATCGGGCTGGTGGTGGTGGATTACCTGCAACTGGCCCGGGACCCTAAGGCGAAAAGCCGGGAACAGGAAGTCGGGGGGATTTCCCGGAGTCTGAAGGCGTTGGGGAAAGAACTGAACCTGCCGGTCATTGCCCTGTGTCAGTTAAACCGGGAGGTGGAAAAGAGGCCGAACAGGCGGCCGGTGCTATCCGATTTACGCGAATCAGGCTCGATCGAACTTGACGCTGACCTG
>CAYNMI010000489.1:0-1766 GCA_964398095.1 uncultured Desulfobacca sp. | reverse complement strand
AGAGCACGCTCATGGCAATGACGTCCGCATCTTCCTGGAGCGCGGCCGCGACGATCTGCTCCGGGGTCTGCCGGAGACCGGTGTATATCACTTCCATGCCGGCATCCCGCAAGGCCGCACAGATGACCTTGATGCCGCGATCATGCCCGTCTAAACCGGGCTTGGCAGCCAAAACCCTGATCTTTCTCTCTTCCGGCATTTCTCTTCTCCTTAAATTGTTCTTGAGGGGAGGGCCGGGGGAAGGCGATTCCCCCGCCCTCACCTCAAGCTCCCCTCCCAACCCCCTGTAAGGGATTGGGAGTGGGGGTTTGGGGGAGGGGGTAAGGGCATCTACAAAAAACCCTTAGCCCCCTCCCCCAAATATATGCATCGCCTCATCATACCAGGGCCGGGGCTTCGTATTCGCCGAAGACGGCCCGGAGGGTGTCGCAGACCTCGCCCAGGGTAGCCAGGGCCTTGACCGCCTTGAGGATAGGCGGCATGAGGGCGTCGGCGCCTTGGGCCGCGGCCTTGAGTTCCGCCAGGGCTTGTTGGACGGCGGCGTTATCCCGGGTATTCTTCAGTTCCTGGAGACGGGCCTTTTGTTTCTCCCCCACCTCCGGGTCAACCTTGAGGAGGCCCGTGAGCTTGTCCTCGTGGGTCTGGAAGCGGTTCAGGCCCACGATGATGCGCTGGCCTTTTTCGATCTCCTGCTGGAACTTGTAGGCGCTGGCCGCGATCTCCTTCTGGATGAAGCCCTTTTCGATGGCCGCCACCGCGCCGCCCATGCGGTCGATCTGGTCGATGTATTCCTGGGCTTTGGCCTCCACCGCGTCGGTGAGGTTTTCGATATAGTAGGAGCCCGCCAGGGGGTCGATGGTGTCGCAGACGTTGGTCTCGTAGGCCACCACCTGCTGGGTGCGCAGGGCCACCTGGACCGCGGTTTCAGACGGCAGGGCCAGGGCCTCGTCAAAGGAGTTGGTGTGCAGGGACTGGGTGCCGCCCAGGACGGCGCTCATGGCCTGGAAGGCCACCCGCATGATGTTGTTGAGGGGCTGCTGGGCCGTGAGGGAGCAGCCCGCGGTCTGGGTGTGGAAGCGGAGCATCAACGACCGGGGGTCCTGGGCATTGAAGCGTTCTTTCATGATCTTGGCCCAGAGGCGGCGGGCGGCCCGGAACTTGGCCACTTCTTCCAGGAAGTCGGAGTGGGAGTTAAAGAAGAAGGAGAGCCGGGGCCCGAACTCATCCACCTTCATGCCCGCGGCGATGGCGGCCTCGACGTAGGCGATGCCGTTGGCCAGGGTGAAGGCGACTTCCTGCACCGCGGTGGAGCCGGCCTCCCGGATGTGGTAGCCGCTGATGCTGATGGTGTTCCACTGGGGCACTTCCTGGGTGCAGTAGGCGAAAATATCGGTGATGAGGCGCATGGAGGGCCGGGGGGCGAAGATGTAAGTGCCCCGGGCCGGATATTCCTTCAGGATGTCGTTTTGGACGGTGCCCCGGAGCTTGGCGAAGGGCACGCCCTGCTTCTCCGCCACGGCCAGGTACATGGCCAGGATGACCGCGCAGGGGGAATTGATGGTCATGGAGGTGGACACCTGGTCCAGGGGGATGCCCTGGAAGAGGCGCTCCATGTCCCAGAGGGAGTCGATGGCGACCCCGACTTTGCCCACCTCTCCCTGGGCCAGGGGTTGGTCGGAATCATAGCCGATCTGGGTGGGGAGGTCGAAGGCCACGGAGAGCCCCGTCTGGCCGGATTTCAGGAGGAAATGGTAGCGTTCGTTGGT
>CAYNMI010000488.1:0-1775 GCA_964398095.1 uncultured Desulfobacca sp. | reverse complement strand
AGAAATAGCTGAAAAACCCGGCGCCCACCAGGCCCAGGACCGTCAGCCAGGGCCACTTGCCGATCAGCCCCAAAAAGACCAATACCACGCTGGCCAAAATCAGGGGATACCCGGGGGAAGCGATGTTAAATTTTTGTCCCAATAAGAGAACCCGATTCCATGACATCTGCTGCAAGTTTCCTTGCAATTTCAAGTGCCAGTCTGGCATCTGACTCCATTAATCCAGCCAATTTTTCTGAATAATGAGCACCAATGTTCCTAATCATGCGCGAAGCCTGGGCTAAATGGAATCCAAAATCAGAAATAACTTTATTTTCATGTGCCGAAGTAATCATATTTATTAGATTTTTTCCTAATACACCAGCTTTTATTAGCAAACCTTCAATAAATAAACCAGACAATACTGCGGTAGCTGCATTACTTCCAACCTCATAACATGACATAGCTTCAGATATTATGCTTTTTAAATCTTCAGGCAATCCATCAGGGATTTCCAAATTAATTTTATTACTAATTCGTACTTCAGAAGCTATACCATTTCTTGTTACTATCTTAATTATTTTTGCACATTTATCACACTGTACCGTTCCATGATAATTATCTGGTACTGCTAATAATTTATTTTTGCAATCTGGGCAAGTTACGCTAGGCATATATCACCATCTCTGGTTCCCAAGCTCCTGCTTGGGAACGAGCTTCTTTTGCCCAAGCTCTGCTTGAGCAGCCAATAAGTCACTTATCAATCTCAACAATTTAGTGTTTTATTTGCAAAGCAGGAGCTTTGCGCCCAAGCCGGTTCCCAAGCGGGAGCTTGGGAACCAGCAGCATGAATTTCTTCCTTTTCCCCTTTTCCCCTATTTTTTCAACCACCCCATCATGGCGCGGAGCTTTTTGCCCACCTCTTCGATGGGGTGTTGGGCCTCCTGGCGCCGGAGGGCGTTGAACACCGGACGCCGGGCCTGGTTTTCCAGGATCCACTCCTTGGCGAACTCGCCGGTCTGGACCTCATAGAGGATCTGGCGCATCTCGTCCCGGGTCTCCTCGGTGATGATCCGGTTCCCCCGGGTGTAGTCGCCGTATTCGGCGGTGTCGGACACGGAATAGCGCATGTATTCCAAACCGCCCTGATAGAACAGGTCCACGATGAGTTTCAGTTCATGGAAGCATTCGAAATAGGCGATCTCCGGGGCGTAGCCCGCCTCCACCAGGGTATCGAAGCCCGCCTTGACCAACTCGGAGACGCCGCCGCAGAGCACGGCCTGCTCCCCGAAGAGGTCGGTTTCGGTCTCTTCCCGGAAGGTGGTCTCCAGGACCCCGGCCCGGGTGGCCCCGATGCCCTTGGCATAGGCCAGGGCCGTGGCCAGGGCCTTACCCGTGGGGTCCTGCTCCACCGCCACCAGACAGGGGACGCCGGCGCCTTTCTCGTATTCGCTCCGGACCAGGTGGCCGGGGCCCTTGGGGGCCACCATGATGACGTCGATCTCGGGGCCGGGCACGATCTGGCCGAAATGGATGTTGAAGCCGTGGGAAAACATCAGGGTCTTGCCGGCCGTCATGTGGGGCTTGAGGTCCCGCTCATAGATGGCGGCCTGGACGTGATCCGGAACCAGGATTTGCACTACCTGGGCCTGGGCCGCGGCGTCCGCGGCGCTCACCGGCTTGAAGCCGAATTTCTCGGCCAGCTCGTAGTTCGCGGTGCCCGGCACTTCGGACACCACCACGTCCACGCCGCTGTCCCTGAGGTTGAGGGCCTGGGCGTGGCCCTGGGAGCCGAA
>CAYNMI010000487.1:0-1775 GCA_964398095.1 uncultured Desulfobacca sp. | reverse complement strand
GCCGGCTCAGCCGACTTTTACCTCGATCTTCCGGGGTTTGGCCTTTTCCACTTTGGGCATCACCAGGCGCAGCACCCCGTCCTTCATGGTGGCCTCGATCTTGCTCTGGTCGATGAGGCTCCCCAGATGGAAGTCCCGCTGGAAGTCCCCGACGTAGTATTCCTGGTCTACCATGGTTTCCCCCGCTCCCAGGGGCGGGGCGACTGCCCCGTGCACGGTGAGATGGTTTTCCTTGAGGTCCAGGGTCACTTGATCTCCGGAGACCCCGGGCATATCGGCCACCAGGACCAGGGTCTCGGGGGTCTCGAAAATATCCACCCCGGGCACGAAGACCCGGCCGGGCCGGACCCGTTCGCCCTGGGCCGGAGCCTCGGCTTTGGCCTTGGCTTGCAGTTCCTGTTCGGTCATGATTGGGCCTCCTTTACGCGACCTTTACTTCGATTTTGCGGGGTTTGACGGCTTCCGGCTTGGCCAGTTTGATGGTGAGGATGCCGTCTTTACAGGTGGCTTCCACCTTATCTCCCGGCACCGGCACCGGCAAGGCCACGATGCGCCGGAAAAACCCGGATTCCCGCTCCCGGCGATGGTAATTGACCTGCTTGTCTTCCGCCGGGATCTTGCGTTCGCCCCGCAGGATCAGGTTGTTGTCCTGCAGGGTGATCTCCAGGTCCTCCGCCCTGACGCCGGGCAGTTCGGCCCGGACATAGATATGGTCAGGGTCTTCGGAGAGGTTCACCAGAGGATAGACCCCCGCCCGCCATGGCCGCCCTTCCGTGCCATAAGTATCCTGGAAGAGGCGGTTCATGCGGCGCTGCAGTTGTTCCAGTTCCCGGAGGTGATTCCACCCCGGTTCCCTGAAAAAAATAGGCATACTCTCTTCCTCCATAATATGTGAGATTCCCAGGTTTTTCTGTGGGTTACTATCCTTAAATTAAGTATGGCCGCCCCACCGGTCAAGGGGCTTACCGGTTGAAAATTAACCGGATTTTCTATAAATAAAGTCAGCAGCCTGGCCTGGAAAGTTCAAGGTTCAAGGTTCAAAGTTCAAAGCTCATGGAGGGTGCGCACCTCGCACCATCCCAGGCTACCAAGAAAGGAACCCTGATGGCTTTTCCCTGGAACGGCATCACCTGGGTGCTTCTGGACATGGACGGCACCCTGCTGGACAAACATTTTGACGATTATTTTTGGGAGACCCTGGTGCCCCAGGAATATGCCCGGCGGCAGGGGATGGACCTGGCCCTGGCCCGGGACCTGGTCTTCGCCCGCTATCAACGGGAGGAAGGCACCCTTAACTGGACGGACATCGATTTCTGGTCCCGGGAACTGGACCTGGATATTCCGGCCCTCAAGGAAGGCATCCGCCACCTCATCGAGGTGCACCCGGACACGGAAGATTTTCTCAACTTCCTGAGATTGAAAGGGAAACAGGTGGCCCTGGTCACCAACGCCCACTACAAGACCCTGAGCCTCAAGATGAATCATACGGGGCTTTTGGGGTACTTCGACGAGGTGATCTCTTCTTTTGACCTGGGCGCCCCCAAGGAAGAGGTGCGTTTCTGGGAGATCCTCCACGACCGCCTGCACTTTGCCCCCAGCCAGGCGCTGCTGGTGGACGACAACGCCGACGCCCTGGCCGCGGCCCGAACCTTCGGCATCAAATACCCCTACTTCAAGGCCAAATCCAGCTCCCGCCAGGAGAGCGCCTCCCACCCGGACTTCCCCTCCATTGAGAGCTTTCGGGAATTGATGGATTGAAGGGGCAGGGGTTAGGG
>CAYNMI010000486.1:0-1785 GCA_964398095.1 uncultured Desulfobacca sp. | reverse complement strand
CAGGCGGTGGAAAACGTCAAGCCGTTGATCGAGGTGAAATCCCGCCGGGTGGGCGGCGCCACCTATCAGGTCCCCATAGAAGTGCGGGCCGATCGCCGCGTCTCCCTGGCAATCCGCTGGCTCATCAAACACTCCAAGGCCAGGAGCGAGAAATCCATGGAGGCCAAGCTGGCCGGAGAACTGCTGGATGCCGCCAACAACCGGGGCACCTCCATTAAGAAACGGGAAGATACGCATAAGATGGCCGAGGCCAACAAGGCCTTCGCGCACTATAGATGGTAAAAAAAGAAGGTTTTCTGTTTTCTGTTATCTGTTTTCTGTAATAGGCGGAAAAGTTATGGCGATTATTTCACCCACAGGAAACAGAAAACAGTAAACAGATAACGGAAAAAATGACAAGACAGACCCCGCTAAACCGGGTACGGAATATTGGGTTTATGGCCCACATTGACGCCGGTAAGACCACCACCACGGAACGCATCCTCTTCTACACGGGGGTGACGCACCGCTTGGGCGAAGTGCACGACGGCCAGGCCACGATGGACTGGATGGCCCAGGAACAGGAACGCGGTATTACTATTACTTCTGCCGCCACCACCTGCTACTGGAACGACCATCGCATCAACATCATCGACACGCCGGGGCACGTGGACTTCACCATTGAAGTGGAGCGCAGCTTACGGGTGCTGGACGGCGTGGTGGCGGTGTTCGATGCGGTGGGCGGGGTGGAGCCCCAGTCCGAGACGGTGTGGCGCCAGGCCGACCGCTACGGGGTGCCCCGGCTGGCCTTTATCAACAAAATGGACCGGGTGGGGGCGGATTTGCCCCGGTGCCTCAAGATGATGCGGGAGCGCCTCAAAGCCGCCCCGGTGCTGGTGCAGTTGCCTTTAGGGGAAGAAGACAAGTTTCAGGGGGTGATCGACCTCATCGCCATGCAGGCCTTCGTCTACCATGATGACAGCGCCAAGGGGATGGACTTTGAGGTCAGGGAGATCCCCGCGGCTTACGCCGAGGCGGCCGCGGAGGCCCGGACCGAGATGCTGGAAGTGCTTTCCGAGGTTGATGAAGGCATCATGGAGCGCTACCTGGCCGACGAACCGGTGGAGAACACTTTGATCAAGACGGCGCTGCGCCGGGGCACTATCGGTCTGCAGGTCGTACCGGTGCTCTGCGGCTCGGCCTTCAAGAACAAAGGGGTCCAGGCGCTCTTGGACGCGGTGGTGGATTATATGCCGTCGCCCCTGGATGTGCCGCCGGTGCAGGGCCTGGATACCAAAGGCAACGTGGTGGAACGGCCCGCCGCGGATGACGCCCCTCTGGCGGCCCTGGCCTTCAAGCTTTTGAGCGACCCGTTCATCGGGCATCTGACTTTTCTCCGGGTTTATTCCGGGGTGCTGGCCTCCGGGTCCAACGTGCTGAACGCCAGCAAGGGCGCCAAGGAGCGCATCGGGCGGCTCCTCAAAATGCACGCCAACAAGCGGGAGGAGATCAGCGAGGCCTATGCCGGGGACATCGTGGCCGCGGTGGGACTGAAAAACACCACCACCGGCGACACCCTGGCGGACGGCCAGGACCCGGTGGTGCTGGAGACCCTGCACATCCCCCAGCCGGTCATCGATATCGCCATCGAGCCCGCTACCAAGGCGGACCAGGACAAGCTGGGCCAGGCCCTGGGGAAGATCGCCGCGGAAGACCCGTCGTTTCGGGTGCACAGCGATACGGAAACCGGCCAGACCATCATCTCCGGGATGGGGGAACTCCACCTGGAGATCATCGTGGACCGCC
>CAYNMI010000485.1:0-1789 GCA_964398095.1 uncultured Desulfobacca sp. | reverse complement strand
AAGACAGGAGGAAAAGGGCATGACGTGGTCAGGCTGGCGCCGCTTGGCGGCGATAGTGGTCCTGCTGATGGGTTTTCTGGGCTGCGCGCTGCCCTCCTCAAGCCAATCTCCCCCGCTGACGGCCGCGGCGGCCAAGCACACCCTGAACACCTGGAACCCCAACTATTGCCAGGTGGCGGAATTCTATGGATTTTATCAATCCGGGGAGAACGCCGCCAGCCAGGTGGCGTTTGTGTCCATCGCCAATCCCAGCGACAAGAGCCAGAACCCCGTGATCTTTGAGGCCCGGTTCCGGCTCCTCACCACCTCCGAGGGCCAGGCGCGCTGGTTCCTCACCAGTCTGATCACCCACAGCGCCGGACTGAGCCGCCGCCAGGGCTGGGATAACCTGATCATCCCGGTGAAAAATCCGCCGCCGCCGCCGGCCGCGGCGAAGTGATTGCCTGTTCTCAGGGCTCAGGCCTGATGTAGCACAGGGGTCTTTATCAGTACTTTTCTGCTGAAAAATCAGTAGTTCCCCCAATTGCCTCCCCCTGTGAAAATTGTTACGTTTGGTTCACACCAAGGATTCCTCAAAACGCGGCTATTGATTAACCCCAGGTATTGCTTGTCGTAGACAGGCTGGCACAGGAAACCATATGAAATCGCTGGCGAAATTATTACCAGAGCAATCTGCGCCCACGTTGGCCGGCGTAGACCGCAAGCCGTTGAGAACCCATCTCATGGAAGAGAAACGGGCCTCGATCAAACTCGAGGATGGGTCTCTCATTAAGGGGAAAATTAATTTACTTGCAGAGCCGCCCCATGAAACTCAAGATCACTTTGATAAATATAGTGAGTGTTTGGGAACAAGCTACACGAGAATCAGTGATATTTTTACCAAAGGAAGCCTCCCCTTCATCGTGGTGTTCGATGTTACCCTGGAAGGCCGGGAAGGCAGGGTATTAATCGTCAATAAAGCAAAAATTCAATGGGTTTCCCCGGAAGATTGAGCTAAGAACCCGGGCCTGGCAGGCCGGTGCTCCGCTAGACCTGCTGCTTTAAAGAACCGCCGGCATCAAGAAAAATTCGCCTTAATACCGCCAAAAAAGTTCGGGATGATATTATACCTGGATGGCGAGGTTGCCGGTTCGCATCTTAGCCATGATATTTGAAAGTCTTGGTGGGTAAGACGCACCCGACATCTCTTACAGAAAGAAATGCTGCGGAGGCCTGACCGCGCTCACCGCCTCCGGGGGCTTCCCCTCAAATAACCCTCGCCTTACAATCCCCGGTTGGTTTCCTGAATGGCCGACTCCATTTCTTCCTCCAGGGCGGCAGGCAGGCCCTCGATCTTGACGTGGAGGAAGCCCCGGACGATGGTGGAGACGGCCTCGTCTTCGTCCAGGCCCCGGGCCATGAGGTATTCCACTTCTTCGGCGGCGATCTTGCCCACCGCGGCTTCGTGGGACATGTCCACCCCGGCCACCCGGCCCTCGAGTTCCGGAATGGCATGGACCATGCCGGTGCCCAGGATGAGGCCCCGGCATTCCAGGTGGGCCTTGATATCGGGCGCCATCCCCACCAGGTGGCCCCGGGCGATGCTGACGCCGCCGGTGGCCAGGGTGCGGGCGATGACTTCCGCCCGGGTATGGGGGGCCTTGAGGATCACCCGGCCGCCCACATCCAGTTCGCAGCCGGGATGGGCGATGAGGATGGACTGCAGCCGGGCCACGGCGCCGGCGCCGTTCAGGGTGACGGTGGGATACATCTGCACGGTCTTCACCGGCCGCAGGAGGATATAGTTGGA
>CAYNMI010000484.1:0-1795 GCA_964398095.1 uncultured Desulfobacca sp. | reverse complement strand
TATCTCGACCACATCAAGGACTTGCTGACTAACCCCGGCCTGTCAAAGCAGACTACGCCGGGAAAGCAAGCACGGGCGGAAACCTAGGCCCGCTACAACAGATAAATTACCCGCTTGAGTGCAACTCGGTATTAGACTGCCTCTACACAGGCGAAACGCCTGTGCCACCTGATTTTGCCGCTCGTTTCCCACTAATACCAATTTCAGATTCAGATGAAACCAACCATCCAGATAACATATTGAATTACCTAATTTATTTTATATAAAACTGGAAACCGAAAACGGTATAAAAGGGCGTCCAGAGAATTCCTGGACGCCCTCCGGGGTTTTCAAGCAAGCAGGTTAAGTCTGCGTCGATCAAGCTCGCGTCCTCGTTGAGAGGCGAGCCCCTTTGCAAAAAACGGGCTCATGCCGGCGAGATTCACTCCCCTGGATAATTCTCGATAATTTTTTTCAAGTCGGGTTTGGACACCTTTCCCATGGCATTCCTGGGCAATTGCTCCAGCACCATAGCCTCCTTGGGGACCTTATACGAGGCCAACCGCTCTTTGCCCCAGGTGCGCAGGGCCTCGATGGTCAAGTCCCCGCCATCCTTCAGGACCAACACGGCGCAGACACGCTCGCCCCAAATCGGGTCCGGCACCCCCACCACGGCCACTTCCTTGATATCGGGGTGGGTCAAGAGGACTTCCTCGATCTCCAGGGCCGAGACCTTGTAACCGCCGGTCTTGATGATGTCCACGCTGTTGCGCCCGAGAATCCGATAGATGCCGTTTTCCTCCACGGCCACATCGCCGGTTAAAAACCAGCCGTCCCGGAAGGCCTTGCGGGTGTCCTCCGGCCGGCGCCAATACTCCAGAAAGACGGTTTTGCCCCGCACCAGGATTTCTCCCGGATCACCGGGGGCCACCGGGTTCCCCGATTCATCCGCCAGTTTCGCCTCCACCCCCGGCAACGGCGTCCCGACACATCCGGGAAATCGTTGGCCTTGCAGGGAGTTGGACAGGCCCATGCCGATCTCGGTCATCCCGTATCTCTCCAGCAGGACATGCCCGGAGATAGTCCGCCATTTCTCCAGGATAGGCACCGGCAAGGCTGCGGAACCGGAGACCATGAGCCGCATCCGGCGGCAACCTTCGGACATCCGTTGCCGGTCAATGGGAGAGGCCTTCTCCCAGAGGTCGATGAGCTTTACGTAGATGGTGGGCACGGCCATGAACAGCGTCAACCCGCCCTGGGCGATGCGATTCCAGACCTCCCGGGCATCGAACCGGGGGAAGATTTCGCAAACCGCCCCGACCCAGAGGGCGCAGGATATGACGTTGACGATGCCGTGGATATGATGCAGCGGCAAGACTTCCAAGATCCGATCATCCCCGGTCCATTCCCAGGCCTGGACCAGGCTGGTGATCTGGGCTGCGATGTTCTCATGGGTGGTGACCACGCCCTTGGGCTTGCCGGTGGTGCCGCTGGTATAAAGGATCATGGCCCGCCGCGCCGGCGCCACCGCCGGCAGGGGCCCCGGAGGGTGGTCCAGCGCTTCGGGGCTCTGGCCGAATCTCAGACCGCGCTCGGCGGCGATGGGACCCACCAGATCGGCAAAATCCGGATGGGCCAGCACCGCCGCCGGCGTGGTATCGTCAATGACATATTCCAGTTCCGGCCGCGGATGGAACAGGGACAGCGGCACCGCAATCCCGCCGGCGCGCCAGATCCCCCATTGCAGGACCACGTACTGAAACCCCGGAGGCGCCAGAAAAGCCACCGGCTTCTCCTTACAATCCGCGGCTTCGTT
>CAYNMI010000483.1:0-1798 GCA_964398095.1 uncultured Desulfobacca sp. | reverse complement strand
GGGGGGAAAAGACCCGCTTTGCCGGGGTCGCTTTAATTCTGAAACACACCACTAGTTACCCCAATATGGGGGTTGGGGGAGGGGGCAGGGGCCGTCGGCTCCTGGCCCCCTCCCCCAAATTCTAGCCCTCCAAAGCCGCCAAGGCCCGGGCCGCGAAGTCCAGGCCGGGGTCCAGGTCCAGGGCTTGCTTGAGCACGTAGGCGGCTTCCTTGGCGTGCCCCAGCCGCTGCAAGTTGATCCCCAGGTTGGCGTAGTCGATGGCCGAGCCCGGATCCAGTTCGATCACCTTCTCGAAACACCCCACCGCCCGCTCATATTCCTCCAGCTTGAAGCAGCAGAAGCCCAGGAAGTGGTGCGCCTCCTTGAGCCGGGGGTCCAGGTCCAGGGCCTGAGTGAAGGCCGCGGCGGCCTCCTGAAAATACCCCAGGTCGCGGTGGCAGAGGCCCAGGTGCACGTAAATGCTGGGCATTTCATGGGCCGGGGGGTTGAGCGTCAGGGCCCGGCGGAAGTGCTCCAGGGCCTCGCCGCCCCGATCCTGGTTCTCCAGGGCCAGGCCCAGGAAGAAGTGGACGTCGAAGCGGTCAGGAAAGGCGGCGTTGAGCTCGGTAAGGGCCGCCAGGGCCGCCGGGGGCGGGGCGTACAGGGCCGCGGTCTTGGCCAGGTGAAAGATGACGTTGGTGTCGCGGGTGCGGTCCAGGAAATGGGTGCCGGGGACCAGCACGTACACCGCCGGGAGGTTCAGGGCCGGGTGGGTGGTGTTCACTACCAGGACCTCCAGCCCCAGGCGGGACAGGGCTGCCAGGCAGAGGCCGATCTCGTCCTTGAGGTTGGGCCGGGAGAGGTTGGGGAGACTATCCAGGGATTTCAGGGGGCCGGGGGCCATGAGATAGGCCGCCTCCTCCAGGGTCTCATATTTGGGCAGCGTGGGCCGGTAGCTGGTGCGCTTATGAAAATCCCCGGCCAGTTGGGCCACTTCGGTCAAGGCCCGGATGAGGGACTTGGTGGGGTCGGTGGTGGTGCCCGCCGCAAAGACGATTTCGCTGTCCGCCGGGAAGGTGGACGGATCAAAGGCCAGGGCCGCCACCGTGGGGATGCCGGTGTCCAGGGAGAAATCCCGCAGGTGCAGGACAATGCCGTTCCGGCGGAATTTCGCCAGCAGTTCCAGGGCGGCGGGGTCCGTGACCGACTCGGGGTCGATGGCCGGGGTGGGGAGGCGGTCGTGACAGATGACCGAGCCCACGTGGCGCTCCACCACCTCGCCCAGGCCCTGCAGCACCGCCTCCTCCAGGCAGTTGCCCGCGGCCGGGCCGTTATATTCTTCAATGAGATAAAACCAGTGGATGGGCAGATAGACCGCCTCGCCCCGGGTCAGGTTGGTGGCGGGCACGAAATACAGCGGCCAGTCCTCGTAGAGCCGGGCCGCGGCCCTGGCTTCCGGCGAAGTGTCGAACAGGGAACGGGCCAGATAAGCGAAGGGCAGGGCCTGGCCCTGAAGGTTCCGGGCACAGCCGTAGTTTAGGGGGCCGTCGTCTATATAGGAAAAAAAGCTGAAGCGCTCCACCAGCTCCATGAGGGCCGAGGCCTCGGCCTGGACCGGGGTGGCCCCTTTGCCCATCTGCTTGTGGGTGGGCACCACCCGGCGGGCGTCCACGTCCAGGAGGCTGAGATACACGGGGATGTCCAGGCGGCCCGAGTCGATGCGCATGGTTTCCTGGAGGATTTTCAAGTCCAGGGCCCCCAGGCGGTCCCGCACCCGGCGGATGGTCTCCTCCGGGGTCAGGAATTTGTCCTGGTCGTA
>CAYNMI010000482.1:0-1804 GCA_964398095.1 uncultured Desulfobacca sp. | reverse complement strand
GGCCTCATCATCCCCAAGGACCGGGCCGCGGGGGTGACCCCCGTGGTCAGCAAGGCCGCGGCCGGGGCCCTGGAATACCTGGCGGTCTACCGGGTCACCAACCTGGCCGATTGCCTGGCGCGGCTCAAAGACGCGGGTCTCACCATTATCGGCGCCGCGGGCGAGGCTTCCCAGAGTATTTATGAGGCTGACCTGACCCAGCCCCTGGCCCTGGTCGTGGGGAGCGAAGACAAGGGGCTGCGCCCCCGGGTGCGCCGCCAATGCGATCTGGTGGCGGCCATCCCCATGGCGATGCCGGAGATCGGCTCGCTCAACGCGGCCACCGCCGGCGCCGTGGCCCTGTTCGAGGCCCGGCGGCAGCGCGGCCTCGCCGCAGCCCGGAGGTAAGAGTCGAAGAAAAGGAAGTTCCGATACCCGAAGCGCCAATATGAATCTAAGGGTGAAATTTTAAGTGTATTTTTAGATAATTGGAAAAATCGAGGAAATTATAACCATCGCCATAGGGGGCAGTATCCGTGATATTATGCGGCTTCAGAAACAATTCGGGCCCGGCCGGTGGCGAAAACTCAAAGGGTTGGCGAAGGTGAGGCTTCCAGGCGGCCATATACGTAAGGCGGAATTGCACTGGTATGAAGCCCATGGAATCGGAAAAAGGAAGATGAAAATCAAAAGGTTTTTGGACTAAGATTATGGTTAAATTAAAGGAAAGTTATAGATTTGCGCTTTGTATCGAGAATAAGGATTGTGAAGACCTTGAAAAACGCAAGATTTATCAAGCGCTCCCCGATGCGGAGGCCGAAAAGGAGGGATATCTTAGGATTATTGACGAATCAGGCGAAGACTACCTTTATCCTCTATCCTATTTCATTATTGTCCAATTGCCCCGGGAAGCTCAAGAGGCGCTGCAATTATCAAAATAACGTATTTTTATCTTACAACGAATCATTGCTCAAAACAAAACCCCTTGAAATCTCAAGGGGTTTCAATTTTTATGGCTCCCCTTCTTGGACTCATTCAGAACCGAGTTGCTGACTCCTTCCGGGGAAATTCTTACACTTTTCGGTATGTTCCCCCCAAAAGGCTCTATTGATGTATAATGGTCATTGACTGCTGGAACAGGAGGTGGAAATGTATAATCTAACTCGCATAACCTTTAATCCCGAGGTCATGGGAGGTAAACCTTGCATACGTGGTATGCGGGTGACGGTGGGGGCGATTGTGGGATTGGTCGCCTCCGGCAAAACGGTTGACGAAGTGCTTGTTGATTATCCCTACCTGGAGCGAGAGGATATATTGGAGGCGCTGTCGTACGCCGCCTGGCGGGCCGAAGAACGGGAAGTGCCGCTGGCCTTGTCATGAAAATCTTGATCGACATGAATTTGCCGCCCCGGTGGGTTCTGGTGTTTGCCGAAGCCGGCTGGGAGGCGCTGCACTGGTCCCAGGTGGGAGCGCCCACCGCCAGTGACCGGGAGATCATGTCCTGGGCCAGGAATAACGACTATATCGTTTTTACTCATGATCTCGATTTCTCGGCTCTTTTGGCGACCACGCAAGGAGAAGGCCCCAGTGTCATCCAGATTCGCACCCAAAATGTTCTCCCGGAAGCCATTGGGACCCTTGTCATCAATGCAATGAAACAATTCCAACATGAACTTAAAAAGGGAGCACTAATCACTATCGACCCACATCGAGCCAGGTCAAGAATTTTACCCTTCAAAGCCTAACTTTCGGCTTTACCTGAGAGTATTCTGTCTAAAAACAAAACCCCTTGAAATCTCAAGGGGTTTCAATTTTTATGGCTCCC
>CAYNMI010000481.1:0-1817 GCA_964398095.1 uncultured Desulfobacca sp. | reverse complement strand
TGCTCACCGACACCACCTTCCGGGATGGGCAACAGGCCCGGCCGCCCTACACCGTGCGCCAGATCGTGGATATCTTCGACCTGCTCCACCGCCTGTCCGGGCCCCAGGGGATCGTGCGCCAGTGCGAGTTCTTCCTCTATAGCGACAAGGATAAAGAGGCGGTCCGGCAATGCCTGGAGCGGGGCTACCGCTATCCGGAGATCACCGGCTGGATTCGGGCCCACGCCGCGGACCTGCCCTTGGTGAAAGAGATGGGTCTCACCGAAACCGGCATCCTCACTTCGATCTCCGATTATCACATCTTCCTGAAGCTCAAATGGAACCGGCGGAAGGCCATGGACGACTACCTGGGCATCGTCAAGGCGGCCCTGGCCCAGGGTCTGGCCCCCCGGTGCCACTTCGAGGACGTCACCCGGGCCGATATCCACGGCTTCTGCGTCCCCTTCGCCATCGAACTCATGAAGCTCCGGGAAGAGAGCGGTATCGACATCAAAATCCGCCTCTGCGACACCATGGGCTACGGCGTGCCCTATCCCGGCGCCGCCCTGCCCCGGAGCGTGCCCAAGCTGGTCCGGGCCATGATCGACGATGCCGGGGTGCCGGGCCATCTCTTGGAGTGGCACGGCCACAACGACTTCCACAAGGTCATGGTCAACAGCGTCACCGCCTGGCTTTACGGCTGCGGCGCGGTGAACGGGGCCCTGCTGGGGTTCGGCGAACGCACCGGCAACGCCCCCATCGAAGGCATGCTGATTGAATATATCTCCCTCCGGGGGGCCGCCGACGGCATTGACACCACCGCGATCTCGGAGATTGCCGAGTATTTCGAGCGGGAGCTGCACTATCACATTCCCCCCAGTTATCCCTTCGTGGGGAAGAACTTCAACAACACCAGCGCCGGTATCCATGCCGACGGTCTCCTCAAAAATGAGGAGATTTACAATGCCTTTGATACGGCCAGGATCCTCAACCGGCCCGTCCGCATCACCATCACCGACAAGTCCGGCAAGGCCGGCATCGTCCATTGGCTCAACACCCGCTTAAAGCTGGAAGGGGAACGCGCGGTGGACAAGAACCACCCCGGGGTGGCCAAGATCTTCAAACGCATCATGGAATGGTACGAGGCCGGCCGCTGCACCTCCATCTCCGACGAAGAGATGGAAAATCTGGCCCGCAAATACCTGTCCGAGTTCTTTATCTCGGAGTTCGACCAGCTCAAGCAAAAGGCTTACAAACTGGCGGCTCACCTGGCCGCAGACCTGGCCTTGTCCGAGGAGATTCGCACCATGGCCCCGGCGCACATGGAGCCGGTCCTGCAGAGGGCCCTGGACAACTTCCCCTTCATCCAGTTCATGTACGTGGTCAACCTGGACGGGCGCAAGATCACCAAAAATATCACTCACATCGTGGACCGGGCCAAGTACGCCGACATGTCCCTGGACGAGGACCTGTCCAACCGCACCTGGTTTACCGAACCCATCAAGACCGGCAAGGTGTTTGTCTCGGACTTCTACACCTCCCGGTTTACCGGGGCCGTGTGCATCACCGTCAGCGTGCCGGTGTTCAATGACAATGACGAAATCCAGGGCATCCTGGGCATGGACATCCGCTTCGAAGCCCTGGCCAAGATGGAGCAGGACGGCGAAATCTAGGGGGCGAGGCGGTTTTTCGGTTGATTCACCAGGGCGCCCCCTCGGGGGCGCCCTTTGTAGTCGGACCGGCCGGAAAGACCGGTCTGCGGCTCGCCCCCGGTGCGCCGTAAGAAAATTTTTGACAAGAAATTCAGGAATTCTCTGATATTCAGCGGCTGGTGGGTC
>CAYNMI010000480.1:0-1824 GCA_964398095.1 uncultured Desulfobacca sp. | reverse complement strand
AGGGGCCAGGGGCGGACAGCCCCGGCCCCCTCCCCTCAAACTCCCCTCCCCCAACCCCATAAGCAAAAGCGGACCAGCAGGTCCGCTTTTTTATTCCAGGGGAGTTTATTCATTAAAATAGCTAATTGATAATATTAATATTATTAATTTTACTCATAGATAAAACGGCATAGAATAATAAAACGGCTGAAGTGTTGTGCAGCCTAACCTGCCAGATAATAGCGGATAATAGGTAGAAGGAGGATCTCATGAATTGGAAAGCATATTCTGAAGAAATTTCCAGGATGATTCGTCCCCAATCTTTCCCGCTTGGAGTAAAATTTTATAAAGATATTAATGGGATGCCGAAGGAAGCCGCCAGGCCGGCAAAGTATGGCATTAAGATTTCGCTCTGCCAATGGGTAACCATGGCCAGACGCTGGGGGCGCATTGTGGGGGCCATAGCCGAAGATATCAACTGCACGCCTTGCCTGGCGGCCCTGGGGTTAAAACGGCTGCAAAGCCACACTGATCTTTCCCAATACTTCATAGATATGGGTTACTTCGATAACCTTGAACTGGCCGAGAAGGCAACAAAGGCACTGGATCCGATACCAGCGGGGGAAATCAACGGGATCGCCATTTTCCCTCTGGAGGCGGCGCCGGTTGCGCCCGACCTCGTTCTGATCTATGGAACCCCGGCCCAAATGGCTCGTTTAGCTGCCGGTTATGTTTATCACCATGGGGAGCTGATTGAATCCAAAACCAACGGGTTCGGCATCTCGTGCCTGGCAGCCGTAAGGCCTTATTTCACCGGCAAGCCGGCCTTTGTGCATCCGGGACGGGGAGAGCGGATTTTAGCGGGCACCGATGAAGCCGAGATGTTTTTCACGTTTCCGGCCAGGAATTGCGCGGCGCTGGTGGACGGTTTGCAGAAGACCCACGAGAAGGGCACCCGCTATCCGGTGCAAAGTTATATGATTTATGAGCCGCCAGCCATTAAGCCCGTGAGAAGTCTGGGGGAAAAATTGACTGAGACGTGATTTGCGGGTCCTTGGCGGAGCGAAAAGATCCTATGCTGATTCAAGGGTACACTAAATCATTTGTGCGGCCCCCTAATCCCAGCGCCCAGCATCTGCGCTGTTTTGCGGCGCTGGATGCGGATGTTACCGCAGTTCTGCCTTACCTCAATACCGTGCTTCAGGCCTATGATTACTCGGCTGAGCCGCCCACGCTGACCTTAAAGTTGCCGGGGAAGCTGGTAACCATTCATCCCCGGGAAATTGCCATTAATATTGTCGCAGATGAAGAAGAAGCCGAAGAGATTTTGGCGTGGCTTCAACAGGCCATCAATGATACCTGGGCCCGGCGGGGGGAAATTGCACCGAGCTTTACGGTGGCGCCCCGGCCCCGGGTCCTGGATCTGCTCAAGTTGCTGCCAAAGAGCAATTGCGGCAAGTGTGGCGTACCCACCTGCATGGTCTTTGCGGTGGAGCTGGGTAAAGGCGAGAAGACCCCGGAACAGTGTCCGGCCTTGATGCGGGCGGAGCAAGAAAGACTGAGGGAACTTCTCGGGTCCGGGTAGTAGATGGTGCCGGCGAGGAAGGCCTGGGGTTAGGGCAGGTTGCCCAAGCTCAGCTTGGGCTATAGGGGCGTTTCTGAGGACAACTTGGGAACGAGGCCGTACCTGGGGCGTAAAGCAAAAAGGAGAGCCGTTGGCCCTCCTTTTTGTATGGGCGCGGCTCGCGCCCTATTGGGGAGATTAGGGAAAAGAGTCCCTCTATTCCCCTCCGCCTTCGGCGGCCTTGGGTTGGCTGGCGAGCCAGGCGGCGCGTTCCTCGGGTT
>CAYNMI010000479.1:0-1825 GCA_964398095.1 uncultured Desulfobacca sp. | reverse complement strand
CCTACCTCAAGTTCGAGCGCCTGCTGGAGACCTACCACGGCTTTGCCCCCCGGGGCCTGCGGTCATTTCTCATGGCCATGCCGGTCTGGATCAAAGAAAAGCTCATGATGCGCACCCTGCTCAAGGAGGAACTGGCCAAGGTGGGAGAGGGCGACCCCCCGGTCCTCTTTCCGGAGCACCATCTGTCCCATGCGGCCTCCGCCTTCTATCCCTCGCCGTTTGAGGAGGCCGCCATCCTGACGGTGGACGGGGTGGGGGAGTGGGCCACCTCCACCATCGGGTTCGGCCGGGGCAAGGAACTCACCATCTTGCGGGAGTTGGACTTTCCCCACTCCCTGGGCCTCCTCTATTCGGCTTTCACCTATTACTGCGGCTTCAAGGTCAACAGCGGCGAGTACAAGCTCATGGGGCTGGCCCCCTACGGCAATCTGGACTCGGAGCAGACCCAACAATGGAAGTCCCTGATCCTGGACAATCTGGTGGACCTAAGGTCCGACGGCTCGCTGCTCCTGAACATGGATTATTTCGACTTTGCCACCGGGCTGACCATGTGCCGCAACGACAAGTGGGAATCCCTGTTCGGGGTGCCGCGCCGGCCCCGGGAAACCGGGTTGGATCAGAGGTACATGAACCTGGCCCTGGCCATCCAGCAAGCCACGGAAGAGATCGTTTTGCGCATGGCGGATACGACCAAGGAGCTCACCGGGGCGGACTACCTGGTGATGGCCGGCGGGGTGGCCTTGAACTGCGTGGCCAACGGCAAGCTGCTGCGCCGGAAGACTTTTAAGGACATCTGGATTCAGCCGGCCGCGGGGGACGCGGGCGGCGCCCTGGGCGCGGCGCTGGCCGCCTGGCACATCTGGCAGGGTGAGGAGCGCCAAGTCGCCAATCCCCGGATGGACAACATGCAGGGCGCCTACCTGGGCCCGGAATTCGGGTCCAGCGACATCATCCGGTTGGCCCGGCGGCATCGCGCCCCCTGGAAACACTACCCCAATTTCGATGACCTGATTAAAGACGTGGCCCAAATACTGACCCAGGGCCAGGTAGTGGGCTGGTTCCAGGGGCGGATGGAGTGGGGCCCCCGGGCCCTGGGCAATCGCAGTATCCTGGGGGACCCCCGGCACCCGGAGATGCAGAAGCGTCTCAACCTGAAGATCAAGTACCGGGAGGGTTTTAGGCCCTTTGCGCCGTCGGTGTTGTATGAAGAGTCGGCCAACTACTTCGAGTTGGACCGGCCGTCCCCCTACATGCTGCTGGTGGCGCCGGTCAGGGAGGAGCACCGCCGCCCCCTGCCCCCCGGCTATGAGAACCTGGAACTCTTTGACCGCCTCTACCACCTCAGGTCCGACGTGCCGGCCATCACCCACGTGGACTACTCGGCCCGCATCCAGACGGTGCATAAAGAGACCAACGAGAAATACTGGCGGCTGATCCAGGCCTTTAAGGAACTCACCGGCTGCGGCCTCATCGTCAACACCAGCTTCAACGTCCGGGGGGAACCCATCGTCTGCACCCCGGAGGACGCCTACCAGTGTTTCATGCGCACCGAAATGGATTACCTGGTCCTGGGCGACTATCTTTTCGATAAAAAGGACCAGCCCGCCTGGCAGGAGGGCACCGACTGGCGCCAGGAGTTCGAACTGGATTAAGCAGCGGTATTTGCTCCAAGGGCATCCTGTAAAAGGGGCACGGCCGGCCGTGCCTTTTTTTGTTGGCAGCTACAATCCGTAGGGCGCGTCTCACCCGCCATTCCTGGTGCGTAAGAAGCTACGCAGGGAAATTTTCTTTTGGGGCATACCTTGTTAGGGCGAGAGATTTTTCA
>CAYNMI010000478.1:0-1840 GCA_964398095.1 uncultured Desulfobacca sp. | reverse complement strand
CGGGTTCGGCCATCAGGCCCCGGCCCACGGCCACCATCTGCTGTTCGCCGCCGCTCAAGGTGCCGGCCTTCTGGTGGGCCCGTTCCTTCAGGCGGGGGAAGAGCTCATAGACCTTGTCCAGGTTGTCCGCAAAGGTGGTCCGGGACCGGGGGGAGAAGGCCCCCATCTCCAGGTTCTCGTAAATGGTCATGTCGGTGAACAACTGGCGGCCTTCGGGCACCAGGACCATGCCGGCCTTGGCCCGGGCATGGGCGGAGAGGTTGGTGACTTCCTTGCCTTTAAAGGTCACCGAGCCGTTGAGGGGCTTGATCAGGCCCATGACGGTCTTGAGCAAGGTGGTCTTGCCCACCCCGTTGCTGCCCACCAGGGTGGTGAGTCGGCCCGGCTCCAGCTTGAGGTCCACCCCCCAGAGGATCTGGATGCCTTCGTAGCCCGAGGCCAGGGAGTTCACTTCTAGGATAGCCATGGTCTTTACTCCGCCAGCAGCCGCGCCGTCAGGTTGGGATCGCCCAGATAGGCCTCGATCACCTGGGGATTGTTGGCCACTTCTTCCGGGGGGCCGGTGGCGATGAGGGTGCCGTAATCCAGGACCAGGATGCGGTCGGAAACGGACATGATGGCCTGCATGACGTGTTCGATCATCAGAATGGTGGTGCCGTCCTCCCGGATGGAGCGCACCGTGTCCATCATGGCGGCGATTTCCGAGGGGTTGAGGCCGGCCAGGACTTCATCCAAGAGGATCAGGTAAGGTCTGGCGGCCAGGGCCCGGGCCATCTCCAGGCGCTTTTTCTGGGCCACGTTGAGGCTGCCCGCGGGCTGGTCGGCCCGGTCCGCCAGGCCCACGCGGTCCAGGGACTCGTCGGCCAACCGCGCCGCGGGCCGCAGGCCGTGATGTTCCCGGCCGAAACAGGCCCCCACCATGACGTTTTCCCGGACGCTGAGATCGGCCAGGGGCCGCACCACCTGGTGGGCCCGGGCCAGGCCCCGCCGGGCCACCTCATAGGAGGGCAGGCGGGTGATATCTTCGCCCCGGAAGAGCACCCGGCCCTGCTCCGGGGTATAGACGCCGTTGATGACGTTGAACAGGGTGGTCTTGCCGGCGCCGTTGGGGCCGATGAGGCCCAGGATCTCGCGTTCGGCCAGATCGAAGTTGACATCGGTCAGGGCCTGCAGGCCCCCAAAGCGTTTGGAGACTTCCTGGACCTGGAGGATCATTCCAACACCCTCTGCAAACGCCGGAAGCGGTGGCGCACCCAGCCGATGGCGCCGGCGGGCACAAACAGGATGATCAACAGGAGAATCGCCCCGGCAAAGGCCAGTTGGAGGTTTTTAAAGATCGGGCTGGTGAGGAGATAGCCCCGGAGCCATTGATAGCCTACCGCCCCGGCCATGGGTCCCAGGATCGTGCCGATGCCGCCCAACATCACCATCACCAGCATTTCGATGGACATATTGAGCTGGAAGGCGTCCCCGGGCTCGAGGTTGCCGTTTTTAAAGAAATACAGGGTGCCGATCACGCCGGGGAAGAAGGCGGAAATCATAAAGGTGATGTTTTTGGCCCGGGGGGCCTTGACGCCCATCACCATGGCCGCGTCCTCATCCTCGCGAATGGCCATGAGACCCAGGCCGAAGCGGGAATTCTTCACCAGGTAACTCACCAGCAAGATCACCATCGTGATGATCCAGAGAAAGATGAAGGTATACCAGAGGGCGTCGCCGGCGCCGCCGTATTTCTGATAGGCGGAAAAGTTGATGGACAGGCCGATGGGCCCGCCAAAGGGCCCAAAGTTGCTCACAAAGGCCCGGGCCGCTTCATTGATGCCGATGGTGGCCAGGGCGA
>CAYNMI010000477.1:0-1842 GCA_964398095.1 uncultured Desulfobacca sp. | reverse complement strand
ACCGGTGCCACCAAAAACTTTTTAAGCCTCGCTCCCAAGCTCCTGCTTGGGAACGCAGGTTCTCCGCCCAAGCTCTGCTTGGGCACCTTATGAGATAATGGTGCGCCGCGCGCCCCCTACACCGCGGGCAATGCCCGCCCTACATCTTGATGAACTCAAATATCACCAAACCCAAAACCCAAAACCCGGAACCCAAAACCGTTTTTTCCATCAGCCTCGGCTGCCCCAAGAACCTGGTGGACACGGAAATCATGCTGGGGCGCCTCACTGCCGCAGGCTGGCAGGTCACCGGCGCCGCGGCCGCGGCCGACCTTCTCCTGGTCAACACCTGCGCCTTTATCGAGCCCGCCTGTCAGGAGGCGGTGGACACCATCCTGGACCTGGCCCGCCTCAAGGACGGCCGGCCGGAAGTGCGCCTGGTGGTGGCCGGCTGCCTGGTGCAGCGCTACGGCGCCGAGCTGGCGGCAGAGCTGCCGGAAGTGGACCTGTTTATCGGGGTCAACGATTTTCCCGCCCTGCCGGAGATTCTGGCCCGGTCCCGGGACCACGGGGCGCCCCGGCTGCTCCACCGCGCCCCGCCGTACGCCTACGCCGGGGTGGAGGCCCGCTATCCCGCCACCCCGGCCCATCTGGCGTATCTCAAGATCGCCGAAGGCTGCAGCCATGGCTGCACCTTCTGCATCATCCCGGCCCTGCGCGGCCCCATGCGCAGCCGTCCCCTCAATACCCTCATGGCGGAGGCCGAAGGTCTGGCCGCGGCCGGGGTCCAGGAACTCATCCTGGTGGCCCAGGACACCACCGCCTACGGCCGGGACCGGCCCGGGGCGCCGGGCCTCGCGGCCCTGCTGAAGGAACTGGCCGCCATTGACGGCTTCCGGTGGATTCGCCTGCTTTACGGCCATCCGGCCCGGATCACCCCGGAACTCCTTACCACCATGGCCGCTAACCCCCGGATTCTCCCCTATCTGGACCTGCCCATCCAGCACGGCCATGACGACATCCTTAAACGCATGGGGCGGGGTTACCGCCGCGGGGATATCCTGGAGACGGTCCGGCGCATCCGGGACCTCCTCCCCGGGGCGACGCTTCGCACCAGTGTCATGGTGGGCTTTCCCGGGGAGACCGAGGCGCACTTTCAGGCGCTCTACGACCTCATCCAGGAGGTGGGCTTCCACCACCTGGGGGTTTTTCTCTACTCCCCGGAAGCCGGCACGCCCGCGGCGCATTTCATTGCGCCGGTGCCCCGGCGGGAGGCCCGGCGGCGGGCCCGCCGGGTCAAGGCCCTGCAGGCCAAAATCGTCAAGGCCCGGCTGAAGAATCTGGTGGGCACCATCCAGGAAGTCCTGGTGGAAGGGGTCAGCCCGGAGAGCGACTACCTCCTCACGGGCCGGATGCAAAGCCAGGCGCCGGACATCGACGGCCAGGTCTATATCACCGCGGGGACCGGGCAGGTGGGAGAGATTCAGGCGGTGCGCCTCACCCGGGCCCTGCCCTATGACCTGGTGGGGGAGATAATCGAAGCGGGGGAAAAGGGAAAAAGGCGAAAAGGCGAAAAGGGGAAGGGCCAGAGGCCATGAGGATTATCTGGTAAAAGTTCAAGGTTCAAGGTTCAACGTTAATGCCGGGTCCCCGCCATGCACCAGAGGAGATTGGCGGGCGTGGACGCCCGCCCCAAGACTTTTCATGATTTATGGGTGGGCCAAAGGCCCGTGAGCCTCTGCCAACCACCAATTATCAACCGCTCACCGCTCACCGCTCACCGCTCACTGCACACCGCTCACTGCACACCGCTTACTGCTCACCGCTTACTGCTTACCGCTTACTGCTTACAGCTTACTGCTT
>CAYNMI010000476.1:0-1843 GCA_964398095.1 uncultured Desulfobacca sp. | reverse complement strand
GGACTGGGTGGGGCACCCCCAGCGCAAGGATTACCCCTTAAGGGGTGAATAAATGTAGGACGGGCGTCTCGCCCGCCATCTAAAGGTGGGCCGTGCCCACCCTACATGAGCTCAATATAATTCACGCAGGCCAAGCCTGCGGCAATGCGGGAAGTCATTATGAATCCAGCTGAACCCATGGCGCGCACCGAAACCATGCTGCTGAACGTGGGTCCGTCCCACCCCAGCACCCACGGGGTCCTTCGGGTCCTGGTGGAGCTGGACGGCGAGCTCATTGTCAGGGCCGACCCGGACATCGGTTACCTCCACCGCGGCATTGAGAAGATGTGCGAGTACCGCACCTACCACAAGTGCCTGCCCCTGATGAACCGGGTGGACTACCTGGCCGGGGAAGTGAACAACTTCGGCTTCTGCCTGGCGGTGGAAAAGCTGCTGGGCATCGAAGTTCCCAAGCGGGCCCAGTATATCCGGGTGATGCTCGTGGAGTTGACCCGGATCGCCTCCCACCTCTTCTGGCTGGGCACCCACGGCCACGACCTGGGGGCCATGACCCCGCTGTTTTACTGCTTTCGGGAGCGGGAAAAGATCATGGACCTGTGCGAAATGGCTTCCGGGGCCCGGATGTTTCCGCTCTATTTCCGGATCGGCGGCCTGGCCGCGGACCTGCCCGACGGCTTCATCCCCGCGGCCACGGAGTTCGTCAGGTCCTTCCCCAAACTCTGGCAGGACTACGACAACCTCCTGACCAAGAACGTCATCTGGCAGGAGCGCACCGTGGGCGTGGGCGCCATGAGCGCCGCCGAGGCCCTGGACTGGGGCTGGTCCGGCCCCATGGCCCGGGGCTCCGGGGTGGATTGGGACCTGAGGCGGGATAATCCGTACTCCAGCTACGAAGAGTTCGATTTTGAGGTTCCCTTGGGGACCAGGGAAGGCGACACCTTCTCCCGTTATATGGTGCGGATGCAGGAGATGCTCCAGGCCAACCGCATCGTCGAGCAGGCCCTGAAAAAGATCGCCGGCACCGAGCCCGGAGACATCAAGGTCGCCGACCCCCGGGTGAGCCTGCCGCCCAAGGAGCAGGTCTACACCGACATCGCCGCCCTGATCAACCATTTTAAGCTCATCCAGGAAGGCATTACGCCGCCTGCGGGCGAGGTCTACCAGGCCATCGAGGCCCCCAAGGGCGAGATGGGGTTTTATATCGTCAGCAACGGCGGGCCGCAGCCGCTGCGGGTCAAGGTCAGGACCCCGTCCTTCGTGGTGCTGGCCTCCCTGGACAAACTGGTCAAGGGCAGGCTGTTGTCGGATTTAATCGCCCTCATCGGCACCATGGATATCGTCCTGGCGGATGTTGACAGGTAAGCAGTGAGCAGTAAGCAGTTGGTAGGGCGGGCCTGGCCCGCCGATCAATAATGCGTGACGAAAAACGGTTTTCGGCTTTTTCGAAAAACCATAACCCATAAACGGAATGGTGGGCCGTGCCCACCCTACACAACTTAAAGCCCAAAGCAGTTAACACGGGATTGAACTATGGTAAATCTGACCATCGACGGGCGGGCCATCCAGGCGAAAAAGGGCTCGACCATCCTGGACGTGGCCAAGGCGAACGGGATTTTCATCCCTTACCTTTGCTACCATCCGGCCTTAAAACCCATCGGAAGCTGCCGCATCTGCGTGGTTGAGGTCAAGCCCGGGCCGCCCCGGCCCCTGCCGGCCTGCGCCACCACCGTGAATGAAGGCATGGAGGTGGTGACCAACTCGCCGAAGCTGGCGGCCCTGCGCCAGGAATTGATGAAGCTGGTGCTCATCAACCACGCCCTGGAATGCCCCATCTGCGACAAGG
>CAYNMI010000475.1:0-1864 GCA_964398095.1 uncultured Desulfobacca sp. | reverse complement strand
AGTTATCCCCCCTATCCTGGCTTCTTAACTTATCTTAGAAGAATTGGGGCTGGCGTTCTCTCCTATTTCTTGGGGTCATCGACAGTAGTACCGTAATGGGCCATTTCGATATCCGATGGCAGAGATTCGGCGGGGCAGTTCATCTGGCCTGGATTCACACCGAAGAACTGGTTCACCACGATGCCGGGTGTCTGGCCCATCATATCAGTGACCGGAGATTGCGCTTCCGGGCCGGGAATTTGGACGCCGACCACGGGCTTATTGCGGAAATCCTCAGCTATCACTGCCTTCTTGACCTCATGTTGCTCCAAAATTTCTTTGGGAATTTCGTAGAACCGGCCCTCGATGTCGCGGAAAAGTGCCATCTCGTTATCTCCTTGCAATCTTAATATTATGAAATCTAACGCTTCAGGCCCCATTCTACCTATTGTCAATATAAAACGTCAATGAATTAATTATAACAATAATTAATTTTCCTATCGTCGGTAAAGGTGTTTATAACAGAAATATAACAGAAACTGTACTCATAAAAGATCTCCGGCCAAGTTGCCCATTTTTCAGACGGCTATGAAAGCCTGGGTGGACAGAGATTGAATCTTTCTCTCGCTCATGAGCCGCTCCCGCACCTTCGGATCTCGCGAGGAGGCGCCGCCGATGAATTGCTCAGTGGCAGACAACAGATACTGTTCTGCTTGCACTACGCTCTTCGAATACTCATCAAGGTGTGGGGTGAATTCGTTTGCCAATTCGTGAGCAACGCGTCCTTCCCACACGGCGTCCTGGAGCCTTGAGCAATCTATCTCTATGTGCTGGGCAATCCGCCATCCCGCCTTTTCGGCCATCTCCCGCGCCAGCGCCGGCGGAATGAGAGATACGATATTGCGGCGATGGGCGCTTGGGCACAATGATATGATGTGGGTCTGCAAGAGCGCTGCCAGGACATGCGGCACCTGCGAGAAGCGGTCGGGCACCAAATTCCATTCCGCATAAGCAAGCCTCTTTGCCCAGCCTCTCGCTCTCTGGAAAAGGGCTGCCAGGGTCTTCGGATGATCGAGGTACCATGAACAATGGGAGAACACGACCATGTCGAACGTATCTTTAGCAAAATCGATCTTGGGATCGAGCAGGTCCATGCTGACGTGAAAAGTCACCCGCCTGCCCAATGAAGACGCCAGCAGTACAGGCATTGGAGTTCCAAGCGACGGGGAACTTCCATAGACATATCGGGTCAAAAACTTCTCTACGGCAGGCGATAAGGGGAGATCGGCCTGGGAGATGGCCGTGGGGAGGCCGGACAATTCCCAGATCTTCTCCTCGGGCCCCTTTTCGACCGCCGTTATGTGCCCATCAGTTCCCACCGCAGCAGCCAGGACGGTGGTTGTGTCTCCTGGACCAGAGCCCACCTCGAGAATCCGTGACCCGGACCGGAGGTTCCAAAAATTAACAAGCTCAATGCGATGACGCGTCTGAATATGCAGCTCGCCGCTGATATCGAACGCCTCTTGAAGAGCTCGCGTTAACGCTTCCCGCACGTTATGGCACTCCCCTCGTCTAAAATTTTAAAAACTTGCTGCAAACATAAGGAGAATATTATTTTCTGTCAACAAAATGCCTCCTGTCCTTTTAGTTCTGCGGATAAAGTTCAAAAATCCGTTGAGGGAGGAATAGCGGGTGTGCTTCGTTAATTGTTTGCAGCCATCATTGAGCTCTACCAGAAATGACAGTACTTCTTCTATGGTAAGATTGACTCCGAATCGCGGTCAGGAAATTGGTGTCGAAACTTTGATAACAGGGACTCATACGAACGAGCTGTATTTTTTTTGGGAGTTCAACCGATGGTATTCCAGGTAAAGGTCGATCGCTT
>CAYNMI010000474.1:0-1864 GCA_964398095.1 uncultured Desulfobacca sp. | reverse complement strand
TGTACCGGGGTATGCGTCCGAAAAGGTTCACCACATCGCAAAATTCGCAGTCAAAGGGGCATCCCCGGGAAGTCTGAATCGTCACGGTGGCGTAATCTTTCAACTGCAATAGATCAAACCGCGGGATCGGCGAGGTCTTCAGGTCCGGCTTCTCGTCGGGATTTTCGATGATTCCGGTCTTGCCTTGTCGCATCGCCTCCAGCAGCAATGGAATCGTATTTTCGCCCTCGCCCCGCACCACAAAATCACAACCGGCCTCCAATACCGCCTCTGGGAGTGAAGTGGGGTGGGGTCCCCCGGCTACGACGGTTTTGCCACGCAGCTTGGCTTCTCTCACCAGGGCCAACAAGCCGTCCCTTTGAATGTACATGGCCGATATCAAGATCAGATCGGCCCACTGCCAATCTTCTTGGGTCAGGCGTCTGGTGTTGAGATCGGCCAGACGCATTTCCCATTCAGCAGGCAGCAAGGCGGCCACCGTCAGCAAACCCAAGGGTGGATTAACCGTTTTGTTTCCCCGGAGCCGGCAAGCTTTCTGGAAACTCCAAAAGGAAAGGGGAAATTCGGGACATATCAACAAAGCCCGCATAGCTGTAAAACTCCTCACTAACTGATAGTGGGCGGCAACCGGGCGATAGCTGCCTTAACCACATGATCTGAATTATTTTTCGAACCTGACAACCATCCTCTTTGCGAATGTAACCCCACTCGTGAGGAACATGATAACATAACATTGTTCCAAAATCTCTCTCCGCGGTTTTTAGACGCCAGAGAAAAACAGTCCAGGTCTGATTTCCCAGCCTAAAAACCCAGAGTATCACCGACCGATAATGATAAGAAATAAAAGGCGAGGAGAAATAAACTGGGAATCTCCCAGGCCAAGGCCAGGATCAGCCGGCAAATCGGCATCCCTTTGACCAGGTCAGGGCGGCAGCGCAAAATTGGCGCGGCCATGGGTTGCCTCATTCCCGTCCTGGCTCTGATCCTCATCGCAGGATTCCTGTTTTGGATCAAATAAGCCCGGTTCTAACCGGCGCCCCAGGCAGACCCAGTTAGCCCACCAGGGTGTTGGTTACGTGAGCAGGCTTCCTCAAAAATCGATCCCCATCCGATTCAAAACCCGTCCCCCTGTTTTTCTCTTGATATACCTTACACTTGCAATAACATATGCTATTTCGGTGACGCAGTTTCCCATGGCGGCCCACCGCCGGAAAGGCTTTGGACTATGAAAGAGAGCCGAGATTATCCAGCCCTGGTAAAGGACGTGCGCCGGCAGCCGGCCCTGAGTCAAGAGGCCTTGGCCCGGGCCGCGGAGGGCAAGCGCCGGGCGCCGGCCGCCATCGACATGGAAATCAGCACGTCAAAAATATCCTGGCCAGCCTGCCCCGAGCTATCCACCATGACGCAGTATTTACCTACCAAAACGAGCCTATCGGAACCTTGGGGGGAGTCAAGAAATCGTTCATCACGGCTTGTGAAAAGGCAGGAATCCTCCAGGGCCAGGACGAACCGGAAGGGATCATATTTCACGATATCCGGCGTACCGTCAAGACCAACATGCTGAGCGCCGGCGTGGATAAGGTCTACCGGGATACAATTTTAGGCCATTCCCTGGTCGGAATGGACGTTCACTACATGGCTCCCTCAGAAGAAGACCTTCATCGCGCCATGGCCCTATACACCAAGTGGCTTAACGGCCAAATCGCAAATATTAGTCATTCTGTTAATAACTGCATAAAAAAAGGGCAGCCAACTTAAGCTAACCCTTTGAAATCATTGGTGGCGGGGCCCAGAATCGAACTGGGGACACGCGGATTTTCAGTCCGCTGCTCTACCGGCTGAGCTACCCCGCCCCCAGGTGTTT
>CAYNMI010000473.1:0-1867 GCA_964398095.1 uncultured Desulfobacca sp. | reverse complement strand
GCTTCTGGTCGCCGAAGCTGATGGTCATCTCCGGGGGGAAATGGTCCGCCATCACGGTGCGGTACATGGCCTTGATATCGCTCATACAGGTCTCCTCGTATAAAGACAGTTTTCGGTTTGCGGTTTTCGGTAAAGATCGCTCAGCTCGCAGGTTGAGCTGGTCTTGAGCCTCAGTGGGCAATTCTTACTAATTCCGTAAACGTTATTGATGGGAGCGGCAAAGAGATTGACTTCCCCCTCACCCTAACCCTCCCCCATTGGGGGAGAGGGGATAAAGATGGAATTACTCTCATACCCTCATTAATAAAGGGCATGGGCATCTTCCCCATCAGGCGATCGCATGGCGGGTGGCCTTATTGTGGCACGAGAAGCCCCGCCTTGACAAGCGGGTTTTCCGGTTGCCTCGGCAATTGACAGGAATCGGGTCAAGTGCTACAATTTCACATACAGATACTGAGGCGGAAGGAGCCTCAGGATTAATTTTGCCGGTTTTTTGGCCAGGAATCTTAGGAACCGGGCCAGGCCCGGAGGGAAAAGAGGCGCCAGGGCCGGGGCCCCGCCTTCCCGAGAGTTTTGACCATGGAGAGCAATACCCTGAACTTGATAGTGGCAGTGGTCCTGGGCGCGGGCCTGGGGGTGGGGGGGACCATGCTGGTGACCCGTATCCGGAACTGGCTGGGATACTCCGAAACCGGGCGGCTGCGGGGCGAAAACCGCGCTCTTGCGCGCCGCCTGGCGGAAAAGGACCGGCACGTCAGGCGCATGCTCAGCGAAGCCCAGCGCCTGGCGGAGCAGTTGGGGCAGCACAATGTCCCGAAAAAAATGATTTACCACCAAGAAGAGCCGGAACACCAAGAACCCCAATAGATTATTGGGTTTTGATGATGCAATATTCAGGAGGCATCATGGCCAAGAAAGACCTTTCCCTCAACGGCGCCCTGGTGGGCGGCATGGCCGGCTGGGTGGCGGAAGTGACCATCCAGGAAATCACCGGGCACCACGTCACCACGGGTATTCTGGAGCTCCTGGGGGCCGCGGCGGGCATGTGGCGTCTGGACCGGCGGCTGGCCCAGTCGCTCAAAGACAGTCTGGACCGGGCCAAACATGGCCAGGGGCATGACTACCAGGAGGTGAAGCGCCGCATCGAGGAGTTGACCCAAGATCTGCCGGAGTTGCGGGAGATCCTGGGCAACATGGTGGACGCGGGCATCTCGGCCCAGCAGGCCTAAAGTGCTGGGTCTGGGCTTGCTGGTGCGCCTGGGCCGTCAGGTGCTGGCGGGACCGGTGGCGGATTCGGGGGTGCTGCCCGCGAGCTACTACCGCCACCTGGTCCTGGAGGCCCTGGAGGAGGAGGATTTTCCCGGGGCCCTGCACCACTTGAAATGGGTGGCGAACCCCCTCCTGGCGCAGATCATCGTGTTCCGCCTGCGGCTCCTGGCCGCCCGGCACCGGCACCGGCAGGAGGTCGTGCAGGACCGGCTGCGGTCGGAGCTCCCTGGGCGGCAGCGGGAGATCTATCAGGCCCTGCTGGCCGAAGAGACCCGGGCCCTGGAACTCCTCCGGGAGTATGAAGGGCGGGCCCTGGGCCACCTGGGCGGCCCCCAGGCGGGCCTGACGGCCGCAGGACCCTGAACCGGGCAGGCAGACCGCAAAACTCCGCGAGGCGGCCGGGCCTGGCCGCCTCCAGTCGGCGGGCACGGAGGCCCGCGCCACCGGGTTATTTTCAGATAATGCCGAGAATGACCATTTCGGAAAATGGCTACAAGCCTTTTCAAAACCCCCTCTTGCTGTCACCCTGAGCGCCGCGCAGGGTCTAGTGGTGTGTTTCAGAATTAAAGCGACCCCGGAAAAGCGGGTCTTTTCCCCC
>CAYNMI010000472.1:0-1878 GCA_964398095.1 uncultured Desulfobacca sp. | reverse complement strand
TGAAGGGCATCACCCTGTTCATCTTCGGCGGGGTGGCGGAGATGGGGGAGGAGCCCCCCACCGCCAAGGCCGAATTCATGATGGCCATTGCCGGGCCCCTGTCCAGTATGGCCATTGCCTTGATATTTTACCTGATCTACCGCGGCGGGCAGACAGCCGGCTGGAGCGTCCCGGTCAACGGGGTCATCTATTATATCGCCTATATCAACGGCATCCTGGCGGCCTTTAACCTGCTGCCGGCCTTCCCCCTGGACGGCGGGCGGGTGCTGCGCTCCATCCTCTGGGGGGCCAAAAACAACCTGCGGTGGGCCACCCGGGTCTCCTCCACCATCGGCTCCGCGTTCGGCATCGGGCTCATCGTCCTGGGCGTCTTGCAGTTCATCAGCGGCAATGTCATCGGGGGGGTGTGGATGTTTCTCATCGGGCTGTTCCTGAAAAGCGCCGCGCAGATGTCCTACCAGCAGCTTTTGGTGCGCAAGGCCCTGGAGGGGGAGTCGGTGCGCCGCTTTATGAACGCCACCCCGGTGACGGTGCAGGACTCCATTACCGTGGAGGACCTGGTGGAAAATTATATCTATAAATATCACTACAAGATGTTTCCGGTCATGGCCGGGGACAAGCTGGCGGGCTGCATCACCACGCGCCAGGTGAAGGAGATTCCCCGGGAGGCCTGGAGCCGGGAGACCATCCGGGAGGCGGCCAGCCCCTGTTCGGCGGAGAACACCGTCTCGCCCCAGACCGACGCCATCAAGGCCCTGGCCATGATGAGCCAGGGCGGGGTAAGCCGGCTGCTGGTGGTGGAGAACGGGCGCCTGGTGGGGATGGTGACCTTAAAAGACCTGCTGGATTTTTTCTCGCTCAAGGTGGAGTTGGAAGAGAAAAACTGATTGACTGGGGCGATTTGCGGCCTATGGAATCTCCGTCATCCAAGTTTTAGGGGGGCGCCGGCGTCTCCCCGGGGCCGCGTAGGTTAAACGTTCATGACTGCATTATCTGGCCACCCCCGAAAGTGAGTTGGGTTTTGATTTTTGTGCATTCCGAAGATTAGCATTAGAAAGAGATGAAAAACGTTAGCATCCCATAGAGGTAACAATACCAAAAGGCGGGATGCGCTGCGCTTTCCCGCCCTACTGGGCTATTTTTTCGGGGTTTTAAGTTCCCCCCTTTTTTAAAGGGGGGTCAGGGGGGATTATATAAGCGCTTGAAAATCCCCCTAAATCCCCCTTTAGAAAAGGGGGACTTATCTACCTCGACTTAATTAACGCCCTTATTCAAATCTATCGCTGATTTTAGCAGTGAAGTCCCAGTCTCCATGAACCTGAGCAACCAGACCAAAGAGTTCCTTTTCCTGCTCCTGGCCATTGGCATCGGGGCGTTGGCCGGGGTGGGGACCCTGGGGTTTCTGGCCCTCATCGAGGTGGGGCAGTGGGGGGCGTGGCCGGGGCAGGGCCATTTTATGGCCCGGGTGCTGGCGGCCCCCTGGTGGCTCAAGGTCTTGATCCCCACCCTGGGGGGGTTGGCGGTGGGGCCGATCATCGCCTTCTGGGCCCCGGAGGCCCGGGGTCCCGGGGTGCCCGAGGTGATCGAGTCCGCGGCCCTGCGGGAGGGACACATCTCGCCCCGGATGGCCTTGCTCAAGGCCTGGTGCACCGGACTGACCATCGCCACCGGCGGCTCGGTGGGCCGTGAAGGTCCGGTGGTGGGGATCGGCGCCGCGATCGGCTCCTACCTGACGCGGTTATTCAGCTTCAGCGCCGGCAAAGGCCGGATTTGCCTGGCCTGCGGCGTGGCTGCGGGCTTTGCCGCCACCTTCAACACCCCGATTTCCGGGGCGCTTTTCACCATCGAGGTCATCCTGGCGGACCTGGAGATCGTCTA
>CAYNMI010000471.1:0-1885 GCA_964398095.1 uncultured Desulfobacca sp. | reverse complement strand
TGATGGTTTTTGGGTGCCCCCGGATTTACCGTTAAAACCAAATCCCCCTAACGCCCCCTTTGCCAAAGGGGGACTTTAAAACCCCCCTTTGAATTAGGGGGGAAGGAGTGATGTTTCATCCCCGGGGGTGAGACACTTATGGTTCATGAGGGTTTGGCCGCGCCGCACGGGCGAGCCGTTTTGGCCACCAACAGGTTGATCAAGAATTCATTGGGCCGCAACCCGATTTTAACTAACCCCAATGGTTTGAGGAATCCATGCACCGACTCATCAAAATCAGAATAATTCGAGACTACGAACACCTGGAAGAACAGGTGCGGCGTGGACTCGACCACCTGTTTGAAGCCCGCAAACCCTCGGCCTCTTTCCGGCCGGCGGCGGATTTCTTTGAAACTACCCAGGGCCTGGTGCTCCGCCTGGAGTTGGGCGGCGTGACGCCCGAGGACATTTTCCTATCCCTGACGGCCCACGAACTCCTGGTGCGGGGCTGCCGGCGTCATCCCCGGCCGGAGGGTCTTCGGCGCTTCCTGCACCTGGAGATGGCCTTCGGCAGTTTCGAACGGCGCTTCAGCCTGCCATTCTCCATCGACCCTGAGGCCGTGGAAGCCCGCTATGTGGATGGCATCCTGGAAGTCCACCTGCCCCGGAAGGCGCCCTTAACCCGACAGATACCGGTGACGTCCTCACCGGCCGGCGAATAGCTGCGAATATGGAGATATCATGAGCAACCAACACGAAACTTACGATTCCCCGGTGGACCCTGACCTGCTGGGGCAGCCCGGCCCCCGGACGCTGCCCATATTACCGGCCTCTGACCTGGTGCTGTTTCCGCGCCTCATCATGCCCCTGGTCCTGTGGGAGGAACCGGCCCACAAGCTGGTAAACGACGTCCTGCTGCAGGACAAAACCCTGGGGTTCCTGACCAGGAAAGAAGAAAAGGCCACGGGGTTTGACCCGGACAACTTTTTCGACATCGGCACCGCCGCGGTCATCCTGAAGATGCGCCAGGCCGACGACGACTCGGTGCGTCTGCTCATTCAGGGTTTGTATCGTTTCCGGGTGGAAAGCTGGGAGGGCCAGGACCCTTACCTGGTGGCCAAGGTCACGCCGATCCCGGAAGAATACGAACCCTCTCTGGAGATTGAAGCCCTGGTCTCCAACGTCAAGGGCCTCTTTCTGAAGATGCTGGAACTCTCCCCCTACCTGCCCTCGGAACTGGGGAACCTGGTGCGGGAGTTGAGCGATCCCCGGGTGCTGGCGGACATCAGCGCCGGCAGCCTGAATATCTCCAAGACCGAGAAACAGGAGATGCTGGAGACCTTTGACGTCACCGAGCGTCTGCGCCGGGTCCTAACCTACATCAACCGGGAACTGGAGATCCTGGAATTGGGCAAGAAGATCCAGTCGGAAGTCAAGACCGAGATGGACAAGGCCCAGAAAGACTACTACCTCCGGGAACACATCAAGGTCCTGCAAAAGGAGTTGGGTGAGGGCGACGACCGCACCCGGGAGGTGGATGAGCTGCAGTTCCGGCTGGAGGAGGCGGAGCTGCCGCCCCACGCCATGAAGGAGGCGGAACGGGAACTCACCCGCCTGAAGCGCACGCCGCCCACGTCGCCGGATCACCAGGTCATCCGCAATTTCCTGGAATGGCTCATCGAGCTGCCCTGGAGCAAGGCCACCGAAGACAACCTGGATTTGCACCAGGCCCGGGAAATCCTGGACGCCGACCATTACAACCTGGAAAAAGTCAAGAAGCGCATCCTGGAATACCTGGCGGTGCGCAAACTCAAGCCCGACATGAAGGGGCCCATCCTCTGCTTCGTGGGCCCGCCGGGCACCGGCAAGACCTCCCTGGGCCGCTCCATCGCCCGGGCCCTGGGCC
>CAYNMI010000470.1:0-1894 GCA_964398095.1 uncultured Desulfobacca sp. | reverse complement strand
CCATCGTCTGGATGGCCAGGAGCAGGGTGGCCGCCTGGACCGCGTCCTCCCGGGTGGTGGGGTAGAAGATGTTCACCGGCACGATGGCCTGGGCCATGACCGGGCAATGGGCCATGACCCCGCACCAGCCGCAGAATGAGCCGGGAGTAGGCTCGAACTCTTGCCAGGATTCAATCTGGGCGATCCGTTTCTCCAGTTCGTCCGGGACCGTGGCCAGGTCCTCAGGCAGGAGAAGCACCTCCCGCTCGGCCCCGTACCGGAGAAAGTGCAGGCGCAGGAGAATCTCGGTCGCATCGGGGTAGCGGCTCTCCCGCACCCCCCAGCCGTAGATCCGCAGTTGTAGATTCTTCTCCACCGTCTCGGGGACGACCCGATTGGATTTCCAGTCCTGGACAATGACCAGCTCGCCCTGCCGGTAAGTCCAGTCCAGCACCATGCGGAAAAAGGCGTCGTCACTGAAAAACCCGGTGGGTTGCCATTCCCGGGTAAAGGCCAGCTTCAGCTCCACCCCGGGGGATTCCATGGGGGGCAAAATAAAGGAGTTGAAGAACCGGGGCCAGATATCGAACACGTCCGCCGGGGCCTCCTTGGGAGTTAGCCCCTCGGCATAGGACCAGTCGGTCTGGAGCCTGGCCCCGATCAGCCGGTCCAGATATTGAGCCGTCAAGTCATGGAGCGTTTTCCCGATAACCAGGGGCTCCGTTTCGGCCCGGGGGAGCCGCTCCAGGTAGATCTTCCTATAAGCCCAGGGGCACTTTTCCGCGGTCTCCAGCTTGCTGAAGGAATAACTTGGTTTTTTGGCCATCCCTGCCTCCTCAAAAAAGATAAGGGGGCCCGGGGGCCCCCTGTGCATAAAGAATGGTGGTGAAGGATTAAAAGAGCGACTTGCGCCCCGCCTGGGCCTTCCTGGGGGCGCCGGCGGCCGGCGGAGGGGGAGAGGTGGTCGTGCCATCGAACCCTGGGGGGACCTCATCCTGCCTGGGTCCGGGGCAATCGGCGCACCTCTTAAACCCCTGCTCGTCCCGCCAGGTGGCCGGGAGGTCCGGGTGGAAGTCGCAGGGGCCGGTGACCGCGGGCGGCTCCGGCTTGGGTGGCTCGACCCGTTCGGCCTCACCTTCCAGGAAGACGTTAATCCCGGCGTCCTTGAAGCTCTTGACGATCATCTCCGGAGCCAGGTTGATCTCCTTGAGGTTGTCAGCTTCAAGGGTGAGGGTGAGGGAGGGCTTTCCGGTGATACTGTCTTGCCAAAACCGGGTGATGGTCCCCAGGTTCTGCCCTTTGCCATTATGGGAGCGGATGGGCTGGGGAATAGGGATTTCCCGGCCTTTATGCACCATCTCCATCAGCTCGGGGAAGGTGACGGCGGGGGCCGGGGGAGCTTCTTTGAGGTCTCCTACCGGCTTTTTGGCGACCCCGTCTCCCGCCGGAGGTGCTTGTAAGCCCGGAGGGATATAGGGTCCCGGGGGCTGTTCGAATCCGGCCTCCGACCCTTCCGGGAAAAACCCCGCCGCGGTTTCTCTCTGGTCCTGTTCCGGCTCCTGGTGCGGGGCCACCAGGAGGCGCCGGGCCTGGTCCTCGATCTGGTCCATCTTGACCCGGTGCTCCATGCGCTTCTTGGCGATTTCGTAGCCCAGTTCGGCCAACTGTTGCTCCGGGCCCCGGTACTCTAAAGAGACCACGTAGACTACCATGTTTTGCCCGGTGGTGGGCACGGAGACCGTCTTGGGGCTGAGCACCAGGTGAAGGGGAATACCGGCCAGGGGCCCGCCGGTGATGGTCTTGATCAGAGCCAGGCTGGAAAGGATGGCGTTGAGCGTGTTCCAGGAGGTCGTTCGAAATTTCCAGACGCCGCCCACCCGGTCCACCCCTTCCAGGAGCACCTGGAGGGTGCCCA
>CAYNMI010000469.1:0-1900 GCA_964398095.1 uncultured Desulfobacca sp. | reverse complement strand
CTTTCATTCTCAAGGCTGCCTTAAGTTCCTGCCTGGTGCGCGCCCCGAAATACTTGCGAGGATTGCCACACATCCAGCAGGAGCAAGGCCGCCGCACCTTGCGATAACTGCCCACGCAGACGGCATACACCCCTTGCTTTTTTAAATGCCGCCGCCAATCCATCTCGGGAAAATAAATCCCCCACAACCGCCGGGCGATTTGGTTTGCCTTACGGAGCCTTAAGCCGAGCATTATTCACCAACTATCTCAATCTCCTGGTCAAACCTAGATGGATCAAAGGGCATAAAATCTTTACTCTGGGAGATCCTGTCGAGTCTTTTCCTGAATTTTTCAACCTTTTCCATGGAATAGCCGCACCAGGTCATTTCCCAAAAACAATGGCACAAGATGTCCAGCTCAGCATATTTTTCCAGGATCTCCGCCTCGATTTCCATCCCCAGCCATTCGTCCCAATCCATCAAAAACAGTCCGAAGCATTCTGCTTCCCCATTTTCCCGCAAACTACCGTCTCTCCCCGAAACGCCGTGATATCCGCCCTCCTCATCGTCCTGAAACTCAATATGAATCCACATCTTGGACTCTGCCGGTCTGAGAGACTGGAGATAATCGAAGGCCCCCCTCTTTTTTCTCCTTCTTTTCTCTTTGGGATAAAGCCGCAAATAATCCGGTTCAACTTCCGGCCAGGTGTATCGGGAGATGAGCTCCGATAACCTCATAAGTCCTCAGGCGTTAGACCAGTAACCTTGGCAATGCGGGCCAACATTCTTGGGCCAATTTCCTCAGCGTCATGGAAGGCGAAAATCACATCAGGCTAGCCGGGTCGGGACAGGGTGCGGTGAGAGCCGGAGGTTTTCGCAGTCCTCTTGATCCTCCAGCCAATCCTCTCTAAGGCCGACAATACCCGTTTAGCTTTGCTGGCAGGCCAACTACTCATGCCGCGGCAAATAAAATATTGATTGGTTCGGCCAGCATCTCCCCGTGTTCCAGGCGCTCGGCCAGGACCCGCAGGGCCAGGGCCTGGGCCTTGGCCAGGGCTTCCTGGCGGGTCGGCGCATAGACCATGACTCCGGGAAGCTCCAACACCTCCGCCAGCCAGCGGCCGTCTTCCTCCTGCTCGGATTCAACGGTAAATTTCATGACCTTACCCTCTGATTTCTTTATATCAAATCGTTTAGGAATGAATAACAAAAAAAAGCCCGCCTCTGTCAAGAGACGGGCTCGCTGCTCTGAAATTAATAGTGGCACAACCTCAACCTGTGCCCCGGCGGCGTCCTACTTTCCCATGTAGGGTGGGCCCGGCCCACCATTTCCTTTATCCAGTAGCACCGGCCTCTGGCCGGTGGTCCACCGGCTGGAAGCCGGTGCCCCCGGCATCATCGGCGTTGCCGGGCTTAACGAGCGAGTTCGGGATGGGATCGGGTGTGACCCCTTTTACCCTTTCTATTACCTATTCTCCAGGGTCCATTCTGGTGCGGGAATCTCAATGGTAGTCATTTGGGCCTCGGCTTCAAAGGGAACTGTGGTGCTCAACATATCTTCGGCGCCGATTTTTAGGGATTCGAGCAATTCATCCCGGGTCTTTTCTTGTCCATTAATCCCTGGGAGATCAATCAGCCAGCCAATCCACCAATCACCGCTTTTTTTAATCATCGCCCTAAATTTCATTATTTCACCCATGGAATATCCAGGTCTTTGCAAATCTTCCTGGCCAGTTCATCGACTATTTCGTTATGGCGAGGAACCAAGGTCTTTAAGTTTCCTCTATGATAGATGGAATGACGACCGCCTTCCCTGAGCAAGAAGACGCCATGCTTCGTTAGATGCCGAATCAGGGTTTTTCGCTTCACCAAGCACCAATGTAATAAAAAAACCCCGCCTCTGTCAAGAAGCGGGGTTGCT
>CAYNMI010000468.1:0-1900 GCA_964398095.1 uncultured Desulfobacca sp. | reverse complement strand
CGGCTAACATAATGAATTCCCTAAATTATTTTACGGAAAACGGAAAACTGAAAACTGAAAACGGTATAAATGGGGCACAATGGCGGCGGGGGCGGCCGGGGTTCACCTAAAGGTGATTATGGGGAAATTATTAATCCACCTTTCAGACCGGGACAAATGGCTGGCGGTCCTCAACCTGGCGACTTCCCTGGCGGCGCAGCCGGTCGCCGGGAGTTGGGAAATTCTGATTGTGGCCGACATCTTCGCGGGTGGCGTGTGTGTGGCCTGCAATAAGGCCCTGAGCCAGGAGATGGTGAATTTTGTCAGGGCCGGACACCGCATCCTGGTCTGCCGGGAGTCCCTGGGGCTCCTGAACCTGCCCCCGGAGTCGCTGCCGGAGTTCGTGGAGGTCATTCCCAACTCCCTGGAGGAAATTTTCCACCGGCTGGCCGAGGGCTGGCAATATGTGAAATTCTAGGGTCGCTGATTGTAAGATCATCTTGATAAAAGGAGATGTGGCAATGCCAGAAAATGGAAAAAGACGCAAAATGCTGTTTATGATTTCCCAGGGCTTTGAAAAGGCCGGCCGGGCCACCCGGGCCTTCCAGTTCGCCAAGGTGGCCAAGGAGACCGGGCATGAGGTCAAGGTCTTCCTGATGGACGACGCCATTCATTGGGCCCGGCTGGGCATCGCCGAAGGGGCCCGGGCCATGACCGGCGAGGAGATGAAGCCCTATATCGATTATCTGGTGAAGAGCGGGGCCGAGATCATCGCGTGCAAGGCGTGAGTGGATCACAGCTATTTAACCTCCGATGAGTTAATTCCGGGGGTCAATATTCAAGGGGCGCCTTACGTCGTGGCTTTTATGGACGATTACGACACCATAACCTTTTAAGGGGTTTTGGCTAAGAGAGCTCCTCTCTCAGGTTCCCTGGCGGGAGAGCGGGGAGCTCTTCTCCCTGGCCAACCGGGCAGGGATTACGGCGTCTGACAATTTCCAAAGGGAGTTCCGGTCAGGCCCCTGGGGCAATTATCCCAGGGGGCGCTGACGGAAAGCAGGAGAGGTTTGATCCCATCCCGGGCCGGGCCGCACCCTCCGGCCTGGGAAAAATTATCCGCGGCCGCGTCAACGGCAGGATAATTCTGGTAGTCTTTCTTAGCTTATGTTAAATTCTGGTTAAGACTCCTTCCATGCGATGGAGAGCTTGGATCCAAGGATTTGGACCGAGACTTAAAGGAGGGCAGAGAATGGATTGCCTGCCGCACCGCCAACCGGGGGACCTGAGCCCCCAGCCCACCCCAGGGCTGAAATTCTTGCAGGCCTTGGACCAGATGCACGGGGAGTTGGGCGGGGTGCTTGCCCAGCTTACTCCGGATATGGCCGAGACCCTCATCCTGGAAATTTCCACCGCGCCCCGGATCTTCGGCTGCGCCGCCGGCCGCTCGGGATTCATCCTCCGGGGCTTCCTGATGCGGCTGATGCACCTGGGCTTCACGGTTTTTTCCGTGGGGGAGACCATCACCCCCCGGGTCCGTCCCGGCGACCTGCTCATGGTCATGTCCGGCTCCGGCGAGACCGCCCAGCCCCGGGAGATGCAGCGCCGGGCCAACGCCGTGGGGGCCCGCACCCTGGCCCTGACCACCCACCCGGAATCCACCATCGGCCGGGAGGCTCAGGTCACCATCAGCATTCCCGGGACCACCAAACTCACCCTGAACCAGGAAACCAAATCGGTGCAATGCCCCGGCAGCCTGTTCGAACAGGCCACCTTTTTCTTTTTGGAAGCGGTGGTGCTGATCCTCTACGAGCGCCGCCTGGGAAAAAATCAGGGCGAAGTCCTGGACCGCCACGCAGATTTGGAATGATTTTGGGGGGGGGGGGGGGGGGGGGGGGGGGGGGGGGGGGGGGGGGGGGGGGGG
>CAYNMI010000467.1:0-1901 GCA_964398095.1 uncultured Desulfobacca sp. | reverse complement strand
ACATCGTCGATCGGGTCGGCTACCAAACGTTTAAAAAAGAGGTCCTCAAGGACGTCACATTGAATGACAAAGCCCTGGTGGCGGAACATATCGACTGGGGCGGCTTTTATTACAAAAGTGAGACAAACTTGAAGTAGGGGAAAAATGCGGGTAGTATGCGGCCGGCCACGAGAATTTTGCAAGTGGCCGGAGATCAACGAGCCATTCAAGCTTTATCAAGGGGCAGGGTAGTTGGAATTTACGTGTTTGGCGAAAAAGTCTTCGATGTACCCATAGGCCAGCTCGTCAGCGGACATCACCATGTCCAGCTGTTTGGTATAAACCTCCAGGCGCCCCAGGATTTCCAGTTTCTCCAGCAGGGCTGTTATCGGATCGCCGGTTTTGAGGCCGGCCAGGGAATCACCCTGCAAGGTCACCTGAAAGCCCAGCCGGGAGAGAATCCCGCCGATCAGTTGCAGCCGCCTGAGCCGCCGTTCCAGGGACGCGGCGCCGCCCTGGTAATGGAAGCGGAGGTAATTGTCGTCCAAATTATCGCCGACAAAGGCCTCGATGGTGGAGGCGTGGTAGCCCAGACACAGGCTGAAGTTCATGTAATCCTTAGAAATAAGGGCAAAACTGACCTTGCGGAGCTGATCTTCGGCCCGGGGCGTGGTGGAGGTGACGCCGATGACCGAAATGAATCCCCGCACATCCACCGGACGGGCCTTGGGCCAGGGGATGGACATGAGGCCGTTGAGAAAGGTCCGGAACGGCAGGGAACTGACGGCCTCGAAGTTGACCGTCGGGCCTGGCTGGGACAGTCCGCCCCCGGCATCGATTACTAAAATAGGGACCAGGCGCCCGGTTACCAGACTCACTGCGTCTTTAGCCGTCACCTGAGCGTGTAAGCTGAGGGTGAACATTTCCTGCAGGCGGGATGCCGCAGCCCAGAACAGGATTTCATGCAGGCTGCGGCAAACCTCGGGGGTGGGTGGCGCTTCCGGCTCGGTTGGGACTGCCAACGGAAATAGAGAGTGGCTCACTCCCTGGAGGATCTTTTTCCCCACCGAGGGTGCCGAGGGGCCGGGCTCTGCCGGGGGCAGAGGCACTTCCGGGTCGCTGAGGTAAACCTTCAGGCGGTCGGCATCCACGGATACCCAGGCGCCGGGCGGCAGGAGGGCCAGGGGTCCATTGCCGCCGTAGTAAAAGATCGTGGGCACCCGGGCCTCCCGGGCCAGGAAGGCCAAATGATTGTGGGGCTCGCCGCCGCCCACCAGCAGGGCCGCGGCCCGGCTCAACAGCGGCGCCAGAGAGAGCGCCGGGCGCTCGGCCAGCAGCACACTTCCCGCCGGCACCTTCCGGGGATCGGGCACCCGGTCGACGTCAACCTTAAGGCACGGCCCCGCGGCCCGGCCAGGATAAATCTTCAGCCCATTGGTAATGAGCAGGGGCTGCAAATCCTCAGAGCCGGGCAGGGTGGGTGCAAAAGACTCGCCCCGGCGGCTGCTCCTTAAGATGATAATCTTTCTGTCCGGCCGCAAACCCCACGCCACCCTTTGCGGGCCCCCCAATTCTGCGGACAATAAACCGACATATTCGGCTAAGGTGCTAAGCTCTTCTTGCTGCAGGCAGGTCAAGCGCTGGAAGTTGGCCGGCAAGGGCTCCCGTTTAAAGCCGCCTTGAAGATCTCCGGTAAGCCAGAAAGACTGGACGCCGGGATCGGAAGCCAGACGCGACCCGTTTAACCTATACTGCCACGGCCGCGCCTCGATTTCGCCCACCGCCGCCCCCAGCCCCCAGACGCACTCGATAATGACCTGAGGGGAGCCCGCCGGCCCCTCCTGCGGATAAGCCACGCCGCTGGCCGCAAGTTCTACCTTGGGGAGGGTATGCCGTTCGCAGGGCAGCGCCAGGGTGGGAAT
>CAYNMI010000466.1:0-1913 GCA_964398095.1 uncultured Desulfobacca sp. | reverse complement strand
AGGCAATAATATATAAATAAGTATAAAGCCAGTGATACGGTTAATTGATAAATAATTGTTCATAATATCTTGGAATTTAGGATATACACCTTTAATTTTATTTTCATAAATCCTTAAGCCGAATTGTGCAATAGTAAATAATAATGAATCATATAGTATAAAAAGAGTAAAATAATATGCTGATCTATAACGCAAATGGAGAATATGGAAGTTATTGAAATGATATTCAATGCAAAACACATAACCTAAATATAGCAGCAGTATTGCAAAGATTGGCAGATGTTCTATCAAGACAATAGGCAGCTCTTTAAAAAATCTATTGATAATCGATATTGTCTGTTTCAAGAGGTTCATATTGAAATTACTTTAGGAGAAATTATTGCAGCGCTTCCACCTGACGAGCCAGGAAGGCCCGGTCCGGATAGTTGTCCCGGCCGGCGCCCCGGAGGCTCACGGCCGCGGCCCGGTTGCCCAGGCGCACGCAGGCGTTCAGATGGAGGCCGGCAAGGCGCCCGGCCAGGTAGCCCGCGGCGAAGACGTCCCCCGCGCCCAGGGTATCCACCAGGCCGCCGGCCAGTTCCACCGGAAAATCCAGATATCTCAGGGGCGTGAGCAGCCGGGCGCCCCGGGGCCCCCGCTTGATCACCACCACGGGCGGGGCCCAGGCGGGGTGGACCTGGGGCTCGCCCCCCAAAAGGCGCCATTCGGTCTCGTTGACCAGCAGGGTCTCCAGGTGATCCAGGATGCCTTCAATGGCCTCCCAGCCCCGCCGGGCATAGAGTTCGCCCGGGTCCAGGCTGAGGCGCACCCGGCTCGGCACCCGGGCTGCGAGGCGTTTTTGCAGCGCCAGGGGGCCGTCCCCGCCAAAGGCGGTGAGATGGAGGAAGGTGGCGGTTTCCAGGGCAGGCCAGGGAATATCGCCCTCGTCCAGGTCATCGTTGGTATTGGGGGCCACCAGAATGGTGCGTTCTCCGGCCGGGTCCACCAGGATATAGGCCCGGCCGCTCTCCCCCCGGGCAACCACGTGCTCAAGGTTGACCCCGGCCAGGCTCTCCAGCAAAAATTCGCCGTCGGCATCAGCGCCCACCCGGCCCACCAGGGCCACCGGGATGCCCAGGCAGGCCAGGGCGTAGGCGGTGTTGGCGGCCATGCCGCCGCCGCAGCGCCCCGCGGGCCGGCCATAGCGGGCCAGCAGATCGGTGAGACGCGCCTCGGCTGCCCGGGAGACGGCCTCCTCCCCGCCCCGGGCGAGTCCCGTGCCCCAGGCCCGGAGGAAGCCTTCCAGGTCCGCCACCTGAAATTTCAGGTCCAGATTGATGGCCCCCAGGCAAATCACTGCGGCAGGCATGCCTGGAAAACTACCAGTATTTGCGGCGCCGGTCAAGGCAGGGGAGGCCGGGCCTGGCGGGAGACTGTTATGAAAAGTTCAAGGTTCAAGGTTCAACGTTCAAAGCAAATGCCGGGTGCCCGCCATGCACCAGGCGAGATTGGCGGGTGGGACGCCCGCCCTAGGGCTGTCCATGCACGGGTTAAAAACCTGTGTCACCAATATTTTTCATCCTTTATGCGTGGGCCTCAGGCCCCATGAGTGACTGCTTCCAAAAACCGTGCCGGGTTCCGCCCAAACTCTAGATAACGGCGGGCAATCTCTGGATTTTTCTCCAAAGAGTCTTAACTTATAGAATGTTGCGTTCTAATGATGGTTTTTGGGAGCCCCCGGCTTTACCGTGAAAACCAAATCCCCCTAACAGGCTGATGAAAAACCAACGTAATTAAGCTGTGACTCCTGTTTCAGAAAGACTTCGGTACCCTGATGATGAGCAAATTAGCTGATAAATCTGGGTGGCTGACGCCTTCGATTGCCGGTTGCCGGGAGCATTATCGTATTCCCGGGGTTCTTTTCGGTTCAAGGA
>CAYNMI010000465.1:0-1913 GCA_964398095.1 uncultured Desulfobacca sp. | reverse complement strand
TGGACAAAGAACTTCTGCCGGCAATTGCGATCCTCAGGCAAGGAAGCACCTATCTTTCGCCCCTTTTAGAGCATTAAGACTCCCCCCAGCCATCTCAGGCGAGAAAAACCACCTATCCGACCACTTAAGCGCTAGCGCTGTCCCGCCGGGGTTACGGACCAATGTCCGGCATCCAATAGGGGGGCGTATACCATTGTTCCAGCATCGGCGAATCCCCGTAATAGGAAGGCGGCACCGCGTTGGAGGATGATTCATCATAGGTGTATTCCTGGGAGCCGCCCCCGGTGCTGGCGCACCCCGCCGGCAAGAGCAGGGCCGCCAGCAGCAATCCCAGCCAGACTCTTAAGCAAAAGCTCGTCTTCATGAGTCTTTCCTCGGTGTAGATCAGGTCAGGTCCTGGATGATCCGGGTAAGGGTTTCTTCGATTTCCAGGGCCACCGGCTTAAGTTCGGGATTGGGAAATAAACCCAAAAGGGCCGTAGGCCGGATAGTGGCAATTTTGGTGACGCCGTTTTCCCGGTACACGGCAATGCGGCAGGGCAAAGCCGTGGCGATGGCGATATTGTCTTCGAGAACCGCTTTGGCCTGGTGAGGATTACAGACCTCAAATACCAGGCAATCCCGGTCAAATTGCACCCCTTTGTCATTCAGCTTTTGACGCAAATCAATGGTCCCCAACAGCCCAAACTTATGCCGGGAGCAGGCTTCCGGGAAAATCCTTTCCACTTCAGGCACCGTTTTCGTACTTTCCACTACCAGGAGCATAATTTTCCCCTTCTTGGGTGATCTTTGGGCAAAGCGCAGGGGCACCTCTCAAGGCTTGCCCCAAATTTACAATATTCATTAAATTACTGATGTAAAGTTGGTCGAGCCCAACCGGGAGGAAAATAGCTCAAACCGTGAGTTTGATTGCCGGCGGAAACAGGAAAGCCAGCCGGAGGCTGGCTTTCCTAAAGGCTTATGCTGTTGGTCCTGCCGCAATGCGGCCTGGTGAATTCGGGACTGCGGCGATGCGGACCACAATTATCTGCCGCCAGGACCTCCCCCGCGGCCGCCCCCCGGGCCCATTCCCCTACCGCTACCGCGCCAGGCCGGCAGCCCCTGGTCGTCCCGGAGTGTCAAGGTCTTGCCCTTGATCGTGATCGTTTTGGCGATAATTGCCGGCCGGTTGTTCAAGGTGACCTGGGAGCCGGTGGCTTCCATGGGGTCTCCGACCATGATCGAGACTTTTTGCTGATTCAAGTACCAGGAGGGACCTAAGTGCACCAATATGGGTCCCTTAGCGGTTTTGAGTAACACGTCGCGGTACATCGCGCCCCGGCCTGCGCCCGGCCCCATGCTGGGCAGCTGTTCCAGCCTTTCCACCGTGCCCTTAACCGTAGTGACGGTCTGGGGATTGTACAGCCGCGGGCCGCGGCCGCCGCCGGCACCGGGCTGGGCCAGCGCCGGGCAGACCAGGGCCAAAGAACTGATCACCACCAAAAACCAGATTGATTTCTTCATGCTTCCCTTCCTCCTGAAGTCTTCAAGGCTCCCATTTTACCGGAGCGCTGTACGGTTTTGCCTTACCGGCCACCCTGTCTTCGGGCTGGGGCTTTTTGCTCCTTTGATGCAGTATGAAAGCCGGACCGGAAGACAGTCAATGACAGAAAATAGCTGATAATTAAATAACATAAACTTTTTACCATGAACAGCTCACTGGGGATTATATCACACAAATGTTCTAAATCAAGTCCAGTGATTATTATTTTGCCGGGCAGGTAGACCAAAACGGCGCGACGGTGGCTGGGGGGAGGCGCGGGCACTGGTTGGGGCTTTCCAGGGTAGGGGTCAAGGTCGGAAAAACCGGAATAGCTTACTTAACCCTTTGGCTTTGCATCGAAAAATAGCCAGACCGATAAGTCCGGAGCCCA
>CAYNMI010000464.1:0-1931 GCA_964398095.1 uncultured Desulfobacca sp. | reverse complement strand
GGCTTCGGCTTCATCGAGATGGACGACGACGCGGCGATGGCTGCCCAGCAGGCCCTGGACGGCAAGGAGATGGGCGGTCGCGCTCTGAAGGTGAACGAGGCCCAGGACAAGCCTCGCGGTGGTGGCGGCGGCGGTGGCGGCTACGGCGGCAACCGTGGCGGCGGCGGTGACCGTTGGTAGGTTAATCAGTCAGCCTGAGGGTTGACCGGACCCCGCTGCTCGATGAGTGGCGGGGTTTTCTCATTGGGATGGGTCCCCAGTTCAATCTTTACTTGGCCGTCGAGCAGTCCAAAGAATGGGGTCCACCTCAATACCACACCTTCGTGTGGGAAGGTCGTGACGATCGTGGGCAAGGCGCCAGCAGCGGTGTTTACTTTGCTCAGGTGAAGGTTGAGGATAAAACTTTAAATCATCGGCTGATTCTGATAAAATGACGAGACGAACTTGAAGGAGAGAGTCTCCATGAAACCCCGGCACCAGATCATCCTGTGGGTGAGTGTATTGGCCATGCTTGCATCGGTGGGCCAGGCGGCTACCCTGCGGGTCGAGCGCGATGGCAGCGGGGACTATGCGACCCTGCAGCCCGCGTTGGATGCCGCGGCTGCTGGGGATACGGTGCTGATAGGGCCGGGAGAGTACACGGAGCTGACAAATCAATATCTTCCACTTGCTGGAGGGTGGTTTGAAGTTGCGGGTAATGTCAAGGCTAAGGGGGTGACAATTATTGGCTCTGGACCCTCTACGACGGTCATTGGACCTACGGCTTATTCTAGCGAAACTTATATAGGTTTAGCGTTTGAATTATCTGGAGATTTGCATGTTGAGGATGTTGAGATAAGAAATTTTTACGACGGAATCCATGGTGATGGTGGCCGACTATTTCTTGGAAATTGCAATCTTGTTAATTGCGATGCTGGCGTAGTATGGTATTTTACTGTCGCAGGGGGAGAGGTTAAAAACTGTAGTTTTTCTTCAACGATTCTGTACAGCCATGGGTTGTTGCTCTTGGGGTCCGGTCAGGACATTGTCCTTGAGGGATGTACATTTGACAACAGCGCGTTGGAAATCCAGAATGTTCAGGGAGTTCAGGTTCGGGATTGTGAGATGTTTGGTGGGGGGGGGGGCATGCAATTGGAGTCTGGGGCAAGTGTCTTGTTGGAGCGTTGCCAAATTCATGATAAGTATGGAGTTGGGATTAGCTTAAGACCAAGTGGAGTGTCGGTCAATCTTGATGACTGTGAAATTTCCGCAGATATGGACGCCATTACATCTATGGGTGTAGGGAATACCATAAATATATCAAATACCAAACTAATGGGCGGTTCCCGCAGTGTTATCTCCTTAAATGGTGCAGGGCCGGCGTTCGTGCGTTACTGTGACATTATTAAGGGTTCAAGTGAGTATTCCATTGTTTGCATCCAGTCTGATAGCCAGGGAGCCGTCCGCCACGACTTCCGGGGCAATTACTGGGGAACCAGCGATGGAGCGCAAATCTCCAGTTGGATCCTCGATGGTCATGACGACTCGGCCATCCGTGCCGAGGTTTTGTATGACCCATTTTCTGGCAGCAGCGTGGATAACGAAGTGAAATCCTTCGGCAGTGTGAAGGCGCTTTTCAGGTAACGGCGGCCAGAGATCGTTTAGCGAAGAGAAACAGATTTTGACGCAAAAAGACCTCCCTCGCCCATGGCCGCCTGTTAACCCAATGGATCCGGGGGAGAGGACGCAAAACTCTCTCTTTCAGAGTTCCCTTTACCGTACCGCCCGGGGAGCCAATCCTTTTTCTGCGGAATTCCAGAGGCATTTCGGTTAACGACGCGGCCCGGGGGCGAGAGCTTCCGGGTTTTTCGTTTATGCGCAGTTGTGGCAACGGGTTGCGCGGTTCTGGCGGGTGCGGCACCAGCCGGTCTCCCCCTCGGACAGGGTGCAGT
>CAYNMI010000463.1:0-1931 GCA_964398095.1 uncultured Desulfobacca sp. | reverse complement strand
TTCGACACCGCGGCCTCCCCCTACCTCTACCGGCCGGAGATTTACCGCCTGGCCGCGGAAATGGTGGGCCCGGACAAAATCATCTTCGGCAGCGATTATCCTTTGCTGCCCGTCAGCCGATATATAAAAGAGCTAGAGGACGCCAACCTGCCGGCCGACTGGCGGGAAATGATTTTAGGGCAGAACCTGGCCAAGTTGCTGGGACTTTAGCGGGGAAAGGAGCAGACACTATTTTCATTAATGGGCAGTGCCAGATTTCGTGCTGTATGGCGCAACTTAGGCAGAATGTTTGGTGGCATTGAGGAGTTTTAACCCTGGTGGAACGTAAGCTCCCGGATGATCCTTTAGAATTCATACGAAGGTGCGTAGGGCAGGGGAAAGTATTCTGGACCTACCATGTAACCATGCGTCTAAGAGGACGTTTTATTAATAGGCAGGCTATCCTCCAGTCTCACGAAAGTTACGAAATTATAGAAGAATATCCGAAGGACAAGTATCTTCCCAGCTATCTGGTCTATTCTGAGTATCGGGGGGATATCTTCCATATTCTCTTTGCCGTGGACCTGGGGGGAGTCAATGTTCGGATTGTCACTGCCTATCGTCCTAAGCCGGAAGAGTGGGAAGAGGGGTTCAGGACCAGGAGGGACATCTCATGAGATGTAGTGTCTGTGGTTCGAAATTAAGGCATTTGATTACCGATTTGCCTTTCAAGGTGAGCGATACGAGCATTGTGATCTTGAAAGGCTTGCCGGTGCTGCAATGCGATAACTGCCGGGAATACTTGCTGGACGATTTGGTGATGAACCGCGTGGAAGAGATCCTGCAAAGAGCCGACGCCGCCGCGGAATTGGAGATCATCCGCTACGCGGCATAAGCGCGTGCGGACCGCGCACCTTCAAGTATTTCAAGAAGGAATTTATGGTGCGCAGTGCGGTCATTAACTGCCTCGGCCCAGCCTGGCCCATAAATGCGTTACCAAGCCCAGCTTGGGAACGAGGAGCGGATATCATCCCGGCTTAGCTTAAAGTCTGGATTTATTAATAAATTCAGATTATAATCACTAGACGCAGAATTTATGGTGCGCCAGACGCACCTTACCTTAACTGTCCCCCTTAACCGAACGTGAGGCGGCCATGCAATTTATCGAAGCCCAGGTCCTTGATGCTCTCCATCTAAAGTTATCCCAACGTCTGGCCATATCACCCGGCTCCAAGGTTTTTATCACCATTTCACCTCCGGAAGAGCTGGCCGGGGAGCATGAAGCCCAGGCCGCGCTTTCTGCCCAGGGACTTGCTGGGGCTTATGGGGATCAAGAACCGGAATATTCTCCGGCCTCAATCAAAAAGCCCAACCCGGATTTTCAACGATGAACGAAGGCGATGTCATCTTAACCCCTTTGCCTCAAGCTGATGGCAAGCTGAAACACCGCCCCGCCGTCGTTTTACGTGAAATGCCCTTTTATGGGGACTTTTTGGTCTGCGGGGTGAGCACCCAAATGCATCTGGTGGTATCTGGTTTTGATGACCCGATTATCGGCAAAGATGATGATTTTGCCGGGAGCGGTTTAATAGCTGACTCCCTTATTCGTCTGGGTTTCCTAGCGGTGCTGCCCAGAAAAAACATCATGGGCAGTATCGGCACTATCGCCCGGGAACGTCACCGTCGTTTGCTGCAAAGACTAAGCGATTACTTGCTTAAAAACTAGACGAAATAAAATTAAAATCTGGCATATAGCTGACCTCTTCTCACCAAGGACCCGAATTTGGAGCACCTCTCAGACGTACTGGTAATCGGCTCAGGGCTGGCGGGGTTGGGTTACGCCCTGAAGGTGGCGGATTTTGCCCGGGTTAATCTCATCACCAAAAAGGGCCTGACGGAGACCTCCACCAGCAAGGCCCAGGGGGGCATCGCCGCGGTCCTGGGGCCGGATG
>CAYNMI010000462.1:0-1932 GCA_964398095.1 uncultured Desulfobacca sp. | reverse complement strand
GGGGGGAAAAGACCCGCTTTGCCGGGGTCGCTTTAATTCTGAAACACACCACTAGGTGTGCGCCCGCTTGCGGGCGGACACGCAGGTCCGCCGCTACGAAACCAAATTACTTTTGACAACTGCTATAAGTGCCGGCGGCCATGGCCCCCCCGCCTTCTGGGTTTGCAAACCGCCGGGAAATGTGGTAGATTTTTTTCCTATAATTAAAGAGTCTTAGGAAACCAAAAGGGAGAAGCCATGAACGAATTTGATGCCGCGGCCTTCGCCAGCGATGCCGAACTGGAGGAGAGCGTCCGTCCCTTGGTGAATGAAATCCTGGACCGCTTCAACCAGGAGAATGTTTCTCCCTCCCAGGCCGGGATGGTGATTCTGGCTCTGATTTATCGTCTTTTGGAAGTGATGCAGGACGCCCCCGAGGCTCGGCGGTTTTTTGTCCTCACCTTGATTAACCTGGTCAATAATTACCTGGGCGAAGAAATGGGGGACGCCGCCACGGATGAATAGGAAGGGACTTAATACCGAGTCGCAGTCAACCAGGTGGCGGTGGCGTCTCGCCGGTGCCGGAGCAGACTAAAGCCTACGGCTGTAAAAAAATAATTCTTTGCGTGCAACTGGAGACCTTTGCGAAAGTCTTATGTAGGATAGCCGCCCTCGGCTGTCCATCCTTCATTTAGCCGCAGGCGAGGGCGCCTACGGTGCATTTTGATTGCTTAAGGGAGCAAAGAGACTTTCGCAGAGGTCTCAACTCGGTATAAGAGGTCGCGCCCCGCCAACCTTGGGAGTTTGAATCTCGTCATGCTGCGCAAGGCCCACAATATCCTGGAACTTATCGGGCAGACGCCCATCGTCCGCCTGAACCGCCTCAACCCCCATCCCCAGGTGGAGATCTACGTCAAGTTGGAGTATTTCAACCCCGGGGGCTCCGTCAAGGACCGCCCGGCCCTGGCCATGATCGAGGCCGCGGAGGCCGCGGGCGAACTCACCCCGGAGAAGACCATCATCGAGGCCACCAGCGGCAACACCGGCATCGGCCTGGCCATGGTCTGCGCGGTCAAGGGCTACCGCCTGCTCCTGGCCATGCCCGAGTCCGCCAGCCTGGAGCGCAAGCGCATCCTCAAGGCCATGGGCGCGGAACTCCTCCTCACTCCGGGCCACCTGGGGACCGACGGCTCCATCGAAGAGGTATACCGCATGGCCCGGGAAAATCCGGATAAATATTATCTGGCGGACCAGTTCAACAACCCCGTCAACCCCCGGTCCCACGAATCCACCTGCCGGGAAATCTGGGAGCAGACCGAGGGCCAGGTCACCATGGTGGTGGCCACCATGGGCACCACCGGCACCCTCATGGGCCTCTATGCGGGCATGAAGAAGTTCAATCCCGACATCCGCATCGTGGGGGTGGAGCCCTTCCTGGGCCATGCCCTCCAGGGCCTGAAAAACATGAAGGAGTCCTATAAGCCGGGGATCTTCGACAAGACCCAGGCCGACGAGATCGTCAATATCGAGGACGAAGAGGGCTACGAGACCGCCCGGCGCCTGGCCCGCCAGGAAGGGCTCTTCCTGGGCATGAGCTCCGGGGCCGCGGTGGCCGTGGCCATCCGCAAGGCCCGGGAGATGGCGGGCGGCCTCATCGTGGCCATCGCCCCCGACGGCGGCGAACGCTACCTCTCCACCCCGCTGTTCACCGAAAAGGAGGCCCCCACCCTCCGCTTCTATAACACCCTGACCCGGAGCAAGCAGGCCTTCGAGCCCCGGCGCCCGGGCGCCGCCGCCATCTTCGCCGACGGCCCGGCCCTTTACGGGCATCTCTCCCTGGGGGTGGCCCGCCGCCTGGTGGTGGCCGACCTGCTGCACCGCTATCTCAGCTTCCGGGACTTCAAGGTCCGCCAGGTGGTGAGCCTCATCGACCTGGACGACCGGGCCCTGGCC
>CAYNMI010000461.1:0-1934 GCA_964398095.1 uncultured Desulfobacca sp. | reverse complement strand
TTTAAGGGTTTACCAAAATCCCCCCTGACCCCCCTTTAAGAAAGGGGGGAAAAGATCCGCATTTCCGGGGTCGCTTTAATTCTGAAACACACCACGAGCATCGAGATATAGAGCAGTCAGCCGCCATGAGCAAATAAATTCGCGGCAGCCAGTGGGAGATGAGGAGTAGGCCCTGCAAATCCAGCCGGCGGGCTCTTTTTACAAAAGATATTAATAAATTAAGTTAATTCGTAAAATATATTTAATAAAAGTTTGACTTCTATGCCACCTTGAGTCCAAAATGCTCCTTGAGCACTTAAAACTTGGCGTGGGGCAGGACAATAAGTCATGGGCCTCAGAGGCAATGAGACAGCCGGATTGCTTTAAAGAGGGCAGTTCGGTTTTTTTATTGGAGTGCGCCCAGGCAGGAAATTTCGATGGATGCCCACCTGAAGACTTACCCTCAAGGGGGCGGTAGACTGAGGCGGTCCGGCGTCTGCTTCGGTTCGCTGGCCCTCCTGACTCTTTGTTTCTTCCTGCCGTTATCATATTACGCTCAATCAACGGTTTATTGCCCGCCTGCCGCCTTTGCCGGCTCCGGGGGCGATCCGCCGGATGCGGTGCTTAATGCGGCCGCCCCCCTGGCTCCCAATGAAGATGATGCCTGCACCTTCTGGGACGCGGCCTCCAGCTTCGAGAAAATCTGGCTGCCGTCCGTAACCGCGCCCCCAGGCTTTTCTTCGGTGGGGCTCGCTACCTTCTGCGACCTCCCCGTGCATTTCTCTGACTTCAAACTCCTGGTTTCCGCCCCCCGCAGTCCCCCTATCCACCTTTAGCCCAATCCATTTCACCCACCGACTAATCATGAAGAAGTGAGCCCGGCCAACCGCGCCCCGCAAGGCGCGCCGAGATAGCCGGGTATGACTGACTGGTCGGCGTGCCTTAAGAAAATATTGCCAAACCAACCAAGCAGTTCACTCCATAAAGATATCCAGCCTGACTGGGAAGGAGACCTGATCATGCAGAAATCAGCGGTTCCGAATCTCTTAGCCGTGCTGTTAACCCTGTCCTTGGCCCTGCTGCTCTTTGCGGGCCCCGCCCAAGCCTATGTCTACGATGACTTCAGTGGCACGGGGTTTAATGGCAGTCTTTGGACGGAGAAAGGCCCGAATTATGGGGATTTTTCCCAGCCGGGAACCGGTTATCTCGTTTACAGCGATTCCGGTGGTCAAGCCGATAAACTGTCCTCGGCTAATCCGGTGAGCGGGGCTTTCTTTGTGTCGTTGTCCTTCCTCAACTATTCCGCGGTCAACGGCCAGACACCGGGGTCGGGTAAGGCCTCAGATCTCCAATTGACTATCGGCACTGACAGCAACAACTATGCGTCTGTCATGCGGGGAACAGAAACCGGCGAATTTTATCAAGCGCAGTATACTATTAGTGGGGTCACTACATCGTATGCGCCTATTACAGGTATAACCACCGCTAGCGGCTGGCTGGGCATAAGTTACAACGGCAGCCTCGGGCCAGGAGGTGAAGTCACTTTTTATTACAACGACGGCTCGGGGTGGACGACGATAGCCTCTCATGCCATGGATTTCAGCACTGCCCCATATTTTTCCATCAGGGGCCAAGATACATATGGGACGTCGCTGAGCTTCGATGTGGACCAGGTTCAGCTAACTCCCCTGCCACCCAGCCTCCTGCTCCTGGGCACCGGCCTCCTGGTCCTGGCGGGCTGTCGCCGAAAGTTTCGGAAGGTCTGATACGGTTTATCATATTTCAACCTCAATCCGCAGAGCCGTAGGGCGGGAAAGCGCAGCGCATCCCGCCTTCGGCAGTTGGGTGGACATAGCATATTAGCCGGATAGCGGCTATCTTGCCACTATACGCACCTGCCCTATAAACCAGCTATGCAAAGCAAACAAAAAGGCAGGGGTCATGGACCCCTGCCT
>CAYNMI010000460.1:0-1935 GCA_964398095.1 uncultured Desulfobacca sp. | reverse complement strand
GATAAAAACATTGGTGTCGATGACCACCTTAAGCATTGGCCGGTTCGCCACGGTGTTCATCCACTACCCGCTGGATATCCTCCTCGGTTTTTATCCCGATTTCAGCGGACTTTCGCCGGGCATAACGAGTTAACTTTTCCCACTCCCGATCTTCAATATAGCGGCGCAGGGCCTCCCGGATCAACTCGCTTTTGGTGCGATTCTCCTCTTTAGCCACTTTCTCGACCTCCCGCAGGAAGTCCGGCATGATGGAGAAAGAGATTAATTTTGTGAGTCTCATTTTAGCACCTCTTTTTAACGATTTAATACTTAGTAATACTATAGCAAGCGGAGAATTTATGTCAAGGCCGGCCAGCTGATCGAACTCCACCCCCTGCTGAATGTGCACGGCATCCTCGGCAGTGAGGGTGGAGAGGTAGCGCATAATCGCCTTGGGTCCCTAATTTTTGAGATCACAAGTTGTGACCTCAACTGGTGGAACTCCACCCGGCTCAGTTGAAACATACAATCCGCAGGTAAACGATCCTGGTGATGCTTGACCACCCCAAAAGGAGCTGGAGGACCCGGCTCAATATTATCCTTCTTCTCACCTGATTTCAATTCGTCCCCCCCTTCCGGGAGATTGGGGTCGATATAATCGGCGGCTCGTTCAGCCTGTAGTGGTCGTTCCTCTGGAACCAAATTGCCTCTTCTTTCTCTCGGGCCGCGAGGTCGGGAAGGTCGAAAGCGTCCGCCTCTGGCATTCCGCGCCGTTGCCCAATTCCTGATAACCCCGCACCACGTTCCATTGATACAGGGTCGGTCCGTTGATCTTCTTGACCATGGAGCCGGGGGACCTCTCCGGCTCATGGGTCCGCACCATCAGGAAGGGTAACCGGCCTTCAGATAATCGGTAATCATCGCCTGATTCCTTGTGGAATAAAAAAACCGCCCGAAGGCGGCTAGAGGTTGGGGGTGGCAGAAAGTTAGTCAGCTAAGCTCAAGTCTCTTATTGCGGCAATCGTTGGCTCTCCGTGAGGAAGAAAAGGTTTGGTGGCGGTAGATTCACCTGGCCCATAGCAGGGCAGGTCCCTTAACGCCATCATTGGGCAAACGGAGCTTGGTAAAGCAATCACTCTTCCTCTATTTTGCGTTATGCCGCAAACCGCAGAATCTCTACCTCAGCGCCGTTTTTAACGGCCTCTTCGGCCCGGTTCAGCAATCGCTCAGCGATGTCCTGGGAAAGATAGTATTCCCCACAATTGGTGCAAACTTCAGCAGGCACCTGTTTGAAGATGACGGTGCTCTCACCCCGCTGCAAAGTCACGGTGGCATGGCCGGGCCCGGTCTCGCCCTGTTTGCAGATCACACATTTCATGGCATTCTCCTAGTCTTGAAATCGCGGCCCCATAAGGCCGGATCAGGGATATAAGCAGTAACTACCTGACATTGCTGTTTTTCTGCATCTACCGCCACCACCACGTGGAGTGGCCGTTCCCTGACCCAGCCAAGAAAAAGAAAGCTGGGGAGCGGCCGATCGTCTGGATAGCTGGCGATGATCTCGCCGGATTTAATGATGAATTGAACCTCCGCAACCTTCAGGCCGCGCTCGAACATACGCTGCACTGCATGCCCACTAAAGATAATTTCTTTACAGATTATTTTCATAAGCCCTTGAATCTGCGGATTAGAAGATCATGATTTTAAGAAAAACCCCCAGGCCAATCCATCGCTTCTCTTACCAACCACCCGTTTTCCGGGTCTCTTTCTATGATGATGGTAAAGGCTTTCTTCATGGTTCCCATCCTCAATTCTCAAGGTACCATCAATCCTATCATTTTTCGGTTTGCCAATTCAACCGGCAACTTAAAGATCGTCAAACAGGCTCGGCTCCCGGAACTCCGGGACCGTTACCTCCAGGCACGCCTCCAGCCATGCGGTCACCAGGCGCCGGTG
>CAYNMI010000459.1:0-1936 GCA_964398095.1 uncultured Desulfobacca sp. | reverse complement strand
CGGGGCGCATCAGGCTGGTGAGCCTCTGGGCCAGTTTGGGGTCCAATTTCTGCACCGTCTTAAACTCCCGGGAGGCGGACTGGGCGTCGCCCGTCCTGGCATAATAGCAGCACAGGGCGTAATGGGCCTGGGCGTCATCCGGCTTCAGGCGCACCGCGGTCTGGAGAGATTTTCCGGCCTTATCCAGGAGGCCCAGGTTGAGATAGGCCAACCCCAGGTTGACGTGGGCCTTGGCCAGGTCGGGCTGCAGGCGGATGGCCTCGGCGAACTGGGCCCGGGCTTCCTGGTCGCGCCCCAGCCGGCCGTTGGCCAGACCCAGATTATAATGGGTTTCGGCATTGCCGGGGTGGAGGCGGATGGCCTGGGTAAAGGCGCCCCGGGCCTCCTGCCACTGCCCCAGTTTCACATAGGCGACCCCCAGGTTTTCATAGGGCAGGCCGGAGCGGGGCTGCAGCAGGGCGGCCTTTTTGAAGGCCTGGGCGGCCTCGGCATACTGCTTCAGGCCCGCATAGGCCAGACCCATCTGATGATAGGCCCGGGCATAATCGGCTTGCAGGTGGATGGCCTGGCGGTACGCCAGGATGGCCGCATCGAATTTGCCGTTCCTGGACAGCCGTTCACCCTTGTCAAACTCGGTCTGGGCCTGGGGCGAGATCGAGACATCCTGTTCTTCGTATGGGGCCACCTGGGCCAGGGCCGGGAGGGCGCAGCAGGTCAGGAGGAGCACCAGCCAGACCGCGATGAGGCAGGGCTTTTTAGTCATGCCGCCGCCTCCGGGCCGGTGGAAAATTCCGGTTTTTGCCATAAAAAGTTCAAGGTTCGAGGTTCAAAGTTCAAAGTTGAAGTAAGGTGGGTGCCGCACATTATCATAAAAAGCCTATTATATTCTATGAGTTATGAGTTTGGCCAAGGGCCAGGCATGACTACATGATGCTCCCTTTGGGGTATTTTGCCGCCGAATTATTTTCTTAATCATATCATATTGCGGTCGGCAAGCAGAGACCGGGAGAGGATCGAGGGGGCGCGGTGCGCACCCGGCGATGTGGTTTTGGATTGGTGGCACAGGCTGCCAGCCGGTACAGCCGCACCGGTAAAATACCGGCGCCACCAAAAACTTTTCGGGAGCAGGCCGGGGCGGGGCCTTATTCCCGGGGGACCAGGCGGTAAATCTCGATAAGGGGCACGCCGTGGGCCTCGGCCAGGCGGCGGCAGGCCTCGTATTCCGGCAGGACCCGGCGGCGGCCGCCGTACTCCATCACCTTCACCTGCAGGGGGCCGTAAGGGGTGTCGATGGTCTCCGGCCAGCGCCGGGCCGTGACCCGCTCCACTTCCATGACCCGCACCCCCAGGGTGGTGGAATCGGCGAAGAGGCGATCCAGGAGCCCGGCTTTGGCCGCGGGGGGGGCGATGACGGTGAGGCGCACGCCGGGGCGGTGCTTTTTCATCTGGATGGGGGTGAGCGACACGTCCAGGGCGCCGGCGGCCAAGAGGTTGGCGACCAGGGGTTCATACCATTCCGGGTTCATGTCGTCCAGGTGGGTTGTAAGGACCAGGACGTTGTCCCGGCGGCCCGGGGCGGGGGCCAGGGGGGTCCCGAGATAGAGGCGCAGGAGATTGGGATGGCCGGGCAGGTCCCGGCTGCCGGCGCCGTAGCCGATCTTCTCCAGGGTCATGGGCGGGCAGGGCTCGCACTGGGCTTCGCAGGCCTTGAGGATCACCGCGCCGGTGGGGGTGACCAGCTCCCCGGGCAGGTCGGTGCCGTAGACCGGCAGGCCCTTCAAGAGCTCCAGGGCGGCGGGGGCCGGGTTGGGGAGCCGCCCGTGGCCCGCGGCGATCATGCCCCAGCCCATGGGCAGGGGACTGCAAAAGACCCGGGAGATTCCCAGGCGCTCCAGGCCGAAGGCCACGCCCACCACGTCCACGATGGTGTCCAGGG
>CAYNMI010000458.1:0-1945 GCA_964398095.1 uncultured Desulfobacca sp. | reverse complement strand
CGGGCCGTGGCCGAAGCCCTGGTGCACGGCAAGGCCATCTGCATTCAGGGGGGAGATTACCGCGTGGGGCAACAGTGTCCGGTCTGCGGGCAATGGTCCATCCTGGGACCGCAAGGATCGGTTGCGGAAGGCTGCTCCTGCCGGAGTGGCGCAGACCAAGCGGACCAGCCGAAGACGGAGGCTTAACCGCCGCGGTTTTTCCTGAAAAAATTCCCAATGGCCTGGACACCTTTAAGGGGGAGACTGGGGGGATGGCCGAGAGCACTACCTATAAAGATGCCGGGGTCGACATCGACAAGGCGGACGCGTTTGTCCAAAGCATCAAGACCCTGGTGAAATCCACCTACCGCACCGGGGTCCTGGGGGAGATCGGCGCCTTCGGGGGCATGTTTCACCTGGGGGCCGACCGCTATCGCGACCCGGTGCTGGTTTCCGCCACCGATGGGGTGGGGACCAAGATCAAAATCGCCGTCCTCATGAACCGCCACGATACCATCGGCATCGACCTGGTGGCCATGTGCGCCAACGACATCGTGGTCCATGGCGCCACGCCCTTGTTTTTTCTGGATTATCTGGCCATGGGGGAGCTGTCCCCCCAAACCGCCACGCTGATCGTGGAAGGCATCACCCACGGCTGCCGGCAGGCCCGCTGCTCCCTGATCGGCGGGGAGACCGCGGAAATGCCCGGGATTTACCAGCCCGGCGACTACGATCTGGCCGGCTTCGTGGTGGGGGTGGTGGAACGGGACGGCATCATCGACGGCTCCACCATCGCGGTGGGCCACCGGATTATCGGCCTGGCCTCCAGCGGCCTCCACGCCAACGGCTTCTCCCTGGTGCGTAAGGTGCTGTTCGAAAGCCAGCGCTTGCGGGTGGAGGACGAGAGGCCGGAATTGGGCGGGCCCCTGGGCGAGGAGCTCCTGAAGCCCACCCGCATCTACGTGGAGGCCATCCTCAATTTGCTGCGGGATTTCCCCCTGAGCGGCATCTGCCACATCACCGGGGGCGGCCTGACGGACAACCTGCCCCGCATCCTGCCCAAGACCTGCCAGGCGGTCATCCACCGGCAGTCCTGGCCCGTGCCCGCCATCTTCCACCTGCTCCGGGACCTGGGCAATATTCCCGAAGCCGAAATGCTCCGGACCTTCAACAACGGCATCGGCATGGCGGTGGTGGTGGCCGAGGACCACGTGGCCGACGTGCTCCTGCGCCTCCAGGGCCTGCATGAACATGGCTACCTCATCGGCGAAATCATGGAACGGAAAAACGACGACCCGCCGCTGGTGTATGTGTGATGTGTTTTTTGGGGGAGAGGGCTAAGGGGCAGAGGCCCCTTACCCCCTCCCCCAAGCCCCCACCCCTAATCCCATAAGTGAGGGCGACCCGCCGGGTCACCCTTACGGCCGCCCAACCAACCCTTCTTGCCGGTGGGGCGGGCCTCCGCGCCCGCCTGATTTTTCGCTTTCCTTCCCGGCGGTAACGCGATAATCTGCATCCAGTTTAATGCCATTTCCCTTTGGAAAAGTAGCAAACCGTAGGGGCGGACCTGCGTGTCCGCCCTCATAAGGGGCGCACACATGGGTGCGCCCCTACAAAAAAATGGGTTTGCCATGGAAACCTGGAAGAATCAGCTTTACTTCGGCGACAACCTGGAAATCCTCCGGGGCCAGCATATTCCCGCGGGCAGCGTGGACCTCATCTACCTGGATCCGCCCTTCAACTCCAACGCCACCTATAACGTCCTGTTCGCCGAGAAAAGCGGTGAGAAATCCGCGGCCCAGATCACCGCGTTCGAGGACACCTGGCAGTGGGGCCAGGAGGCCATGGCGGCCTATGATGACGCCATGAAGCTGGGACCCCGGAAGCTCGCGGACCTGCTCCAGGCCCTGCGCGCCTTTCTGGGCCAGAACAACATGATGGCCTACCTCACCATGATGGCGGTGCG
>CAYNMI010000457.1:0-1947 GCA_964398095.1 uncultured Desulfobacca sp. | reverse complement strand
CCAAAAAAGTCAGGGCAATTAAAGGAGTAATGATCAAGGCCCCCAAATAGCACGCCACAGTGGCCAGGAGAGAAAAGGTGGTATTGCCTCTCAAAAATTCGGTGAAGGGGATGACCGCGATGGCCGGCGGCACCGATACCAGCAGCACGAACCCGTCCCTCATGGCAGGTTCCCGAACCATCAGGAAACTCAATCCCAGGAGAACCCCACCTAAAATGAGATAGTTTAAGAGCAAGCCGGAAAGCGCCGGACGCCATAACTCCCGGGGGGACCGAAGCATCTCGCTTCGAACCCCCATGGTCGAGAGGGTCATGACGACCGCCAGGGCCGGGAGGACCAGCGGCTGGCTCCAGCTTGCCCCTTGCCCAACCACCAGCCCGCACATCAAGGCCGAAACCAGGATAAAATCGCGATTGCGCCACCATTGCTTCATAGGTTTGGTCACCGATATTCCAAAAATTAATATTATACTAGAGAAAGATAAGAGGTTAAGAAAGGAAAACCCGAGGAAACCCGGATGAGACCTGAGGGGAGACTTCCCCGGTCCGGGGACACCGCTCATTTCTTCAACGCCTGGTTACGCTGGGAATTGTGAGCAATTCAATCTTGATGATTGAGATCAAGTTTATGAAGATCCTCCACCTCTTGAGCCAGCGGCCGGATTCTACCGGCAGTGGCATCTATTTACAGGCCATGCTGAGGGAGGGAGGAAAGCAGGGTTATAAAAATTTCCTCCTTGCCGGCCTGGCAGAGGGAGAAATTCCACATCTGGACGGTCTGAGGCCGGAGCGGGGCTGTTTTGTACGTTTCCGCGGTGGATACCTCTCTTGCGAAATTGTGGGGATGAGCGATGTGATGCCTTACCCCAGCAAAAGGTGGCGAGATCTATCTGGCTTGGAGCTGGAGAGCTATGAAAAGGCCTTTGGCCGCAAGCTCGTGTCGCTGGTGCAGGACATTCAACCCGACCTTATCCATAGCCACCACCTCTGGATTCTCACCGCATTGACCCGCCGGCTCTTTCCTGAGCTGCCCTTGGTAGCCACTTGCCACGGTTCTGACTTGCGGCAGTTCCATTTCTGCGAGCATCTTAGGGACCTGGTATTGGCCGAATGCCGCAGGCTTCATCGGATTATGGCCTTAAGCCAGTCCCAGAAGGCAGATATCCTTCGCCTTTTTGGGGTTCCCGAGGAGATGGTGGAAGTGGTGGGGGCCGGATATAACCAGAGCCTTTTCTATCCCGAACCCAAGTCCAGACCCAATCCGGTGGAGATTGTCTATGTCGGAAAACTTAGCCGGGCCAAGGGAGTGCCCTGGCTTCTTAAAGCTTTAGGTCGATTGCTCCATCAGCCTTGGATTCTCCATTTGGTGGGAGGAGGAACCGGCGAAGAAAAGGAGGAGATACTATCCCTTACTCGACCGTTGGGCACCAGGGTCGTAGTCCACGGTCCCTTGCCCCAGGAAACTATGGCCGCTACTCTGCGAAAGGCCCACCTGGCCGTCCTCCCTTCCTTTTTCGAAGGGCTCCCCCTTGTAGTCCTGGAGGCTCTTGCAGCCGGCTGCCGGGTAGTGACTACGGCTTTGCCTGGGGTGGTGGAGATGCTGGAAGGCTCTCAGGGTCAAGCGGTTAGGCTCGTTCCGCGACCACGCCTTAAGAGCCAGGATCAGCCTTATGAAGAAGATGAAGAGGTTTTTGTTGGGGAGCTGTCCAAGGCCCTGGAAACCCAGATCCATGCGGCACAAGGGCAGGCAGAATTATCTCTTGCGGAGGTTTCAAGGGTCTTGGATTATTATTCATGGCGGGCGGTATTTGAGCGTGTGGAAGGGGTTTACAAGACTGTGATAGAGTTACCTTACTCCTCATAGCCTATCTTAAACAGTACCGATCAATATTGGCTTATGGAATGTGTCGCAATATAAAACTGCACTTGGAAAAGGATTCTGGCAAAA
>CAYNMI010000456.1:0-1959 GCA_964398095.1 uncultured Desulfobacca sp. | reverse complement strand
ACCAGGTCCCGGGTGGTGCCGGGGATTTCGGTGACGATGGCCCGCTCCATGTCCAGGAGGCGGTTCAGGAGGCTGGATTTGCCCACGTTGGGGCGCCCGGCGATCACCACCAGCAGCCCCTCCCGCAACAGCCGCCCGGCTTCATAGGTGGCGGCCAGGGACGTGAGATACCCCACCTGCGGCTCCAGGCTCGCCTGGATCGAACCGGGAGCCAGCTCCCCGGCTTCCTCGGGAAAATCCAGGGCGGCCTCCACCCGGGCCAAGATATCCAGGAGGTCTTGCCGCACCCCGGCCAGCCGCCGCCCCAGGCCCCCGTGCAGGTGCGCCGCGGCCACCTGGAGGTGAGTTTCGGTCCGGGCCTGGATGACCTCCAGGACGGCCTCCGCCTGGGTCAAATCCAGGCGCCCGGCCAGGAAGGCCCGCAAGGTAAACTCCCCCGGGCGGGCCGGACGCGCCCCGGCAGCCAGGGCCAGGTCCAGGATACGCCGCAAGACCCCGTAACCCGAATGGCAGTTGATCTCCACCACGTCTTCCCGGGTATAGGTGTGGGGCGCCCGCATGAGGCTGACCAGAACCTCGTCAAGGATGGCCCCCTGGGGATCAACGATGTGGCCCAGAGAGAGCCGGTGGGACCGCCAGGCCTGGCGGGGGTGGTGCGGACGGAACAGGCGGCGGGCGATGGCCTCGGCCGCCGGGCCGCTCAGCCGGACGATGCCGATCCCCGCCTCGCCCAGGGGGGTGGATATAGCCGCAATGGTTTCGGCCGTATCAGGCGGGATCATGCCGGTCCGACGGCGTCCTCCCGGCCTTCCTTCTTTTTGACCGGCGATATGACCACCTTCTTGTAGAGGCCCTCTCCCCGGCTGATGGTCTTCAAATCCCTGTCACCCTGGAGCGCCATGTGCACGATGCGGCGATCATAGGGATTCATGGGATTCAGGGTGACGGACTTGCCGCTGCGCTTGACCTTCTCGCCGTACTTTTGGGCCAGGAGGGCCAGGGCCTCATTGTGGCGGGCCCGGTAGGCCTCCACATCTATGGAGAGCCTGACCTTCCTCCGGGTTTGCTTCGCCAGCATCTTGGTGACGAGATATTGCAGGGCGTCCAGGGTCTGGCCCTGCTTGCCGATGAGCAGACCTGCGTCCGCGGTTTCAATGAGCAGGCTGATCCGGTCTTCTTCCTGAGTAGCGGCCACCGTTCCCGGTTCTTGCATCTTGGCCAGGACCTGCTCCAGGATTTCCCGGGCCCGGGGCAGCAGATCTTCCTCCCCCTCATCCCGCCGGGCGGCGCGAATCCTGGCTTTCCGGCCTCCCAGACCAAAAATCCCGGGGGACCCCACCGATTCAATCTCTATCTCCAATTCATCCGGAGGAACTTGAAAATGGGCGCAGGCGTTTTCGATGGCCTCTTCAGTGGTTTTGCCTTCAAACTCCAGAAACTCCATCAATACTTCCCCTGAGACCTACGTAAGGTACTTATTGGTATAATGCTGCTGGGCGATGGATAAAACGTTGTTCACCAGCCAATAGACTACCAGACCCGAGGCGAAATTCAGAAACATAAAAGTAAAAATCAAGGGCAAAAACATCATCATCTTGGCCTGGGTGGGATCGCCGGTGGTGGGCGTCATTTTTTGCTGGAGGAACATCGTGGCCCCCATGACTATCGGGGTGATGAGGAGGGGGTCCTTGGCGGACAGGTCCGCCAGCCAGACGATGTGGGTAAACGGCAGGGTGGGGATAAAGGGGGCGTGGCGCAGTTCGATGGCATACCCCAGCACGTTGTACAGGGCGATGAACACCGGCAACTGCAGCAACATGGGCAGACACCCGGCCATGGGATTAACCTTGAAGGTCTTGTAGAGGGCCATGAGCTCCTTATTCATGGCCTCCTTGTTATCCTTATGCTTTTCCCGGATCTTGGCCACCTTGGGCTGGAGCTTCTGCATGTCCTTCATGG
>CAYNMI010000455.1:0-1972 GCA_964398095.1 uncultured Desulfobacca sp. | reverse complement strand
GAAAAGGGGGACTTAAACTGCCAAATCCGCGCCTCCATCCTGATTTTAAGTCCAGTTAATTGTGAAACGCTCCGCTAGTTCCCGGGCGGCGGTTGCCGGCGCCCCCGCCGCTCAGAACACCACTCATAAATTTTCCATCCGACCATCCCCCAGATAAGATTGTAGACCCTGGCGTATCCCCGCTTTTTCAGGGCGTAAGCCACCAGGGGCGAGCGGTGGCCGGTCATGCAGATCACCACGATTTCCCGGGAGGGGGACACCGGGTCCAGGCTGGCGCGGTCCGTCAGCACGTTGGGGACGTTGCGGGCCCCGGGCAAGTGAAACCAGTTATATTCCAGGGGGGTGCGCACGTCCAGCAGGACCGGGTCGGCAGCGCCGGGGGGCAGCCGGTCCTGAAGCTGCCAGGGGAAGCGGGGCTTGACTCCCAGGACCCACCAGGCGGCGTCCCACCCGAGGGAGAGCACGATAACGGCGAGCAGTAATTTTCCCATGGACAGAACCATCTTACGGATGAGAATGGCGGCCCCTCAGCACGGCCGCGGAGAGGTGGAAACGGCCGGGGCGGGGTGGCCGGGAGATTACTCCGGCCGGCCTTGCCGTTCTTTCTCCAGTTGCTGCTGGGCCTTCCAGGCCGGGCACCAGGTGCCGTGCCAGGCCATGATTTTCCCCACCCAGGTGTCCGGGTTTTGCCGGGCATACCGGCAAAGGGCGCACCGGTCGCATCTCTCTCCCAGGAACCTCACCAACTGATGCATGTCCACCTCCATGGCCCCTGCCTGGACGGGGGCAAAAGTCTGCCTTGATTAATGGGAGCGGGAAAGGGGGCCAGTTAAAAGGCCTGGTCGGCTTAGAAAGACTCCTCGGGTTTCCAGACCTCGCAGACTTTGCCCACCAAGTTGGGGCCCGGCTTCAGGGTCTTTCTCCCCGGCTGCCAGCCCGAAGGGGTGACCTCACCCGTGGCCCGCACATGTTGGAAAGCCTGGACCTGCCGCAAGAGCTCCATCGGACTGCGGCCCACCGGGGCCGTTAAAATCTCCGCCGCCTGAATCACCCCGTCCGGGTCGATGATGAACCGGCCCCGGAGATCCACCCCGGCCTCTTCGTCGTACACGCCGTATACCTGGCCGATACGGCCGCCGGCATCCGACAGCATGGGATACGGTACGCCCCCGGCCACCATCTTCCCAAGCTCGCCTTCCTGCCAAATTTTGTGAGAGAAGCGGCTATCGGTGCTGATGGCCAAAAATTCCAGGTCCAAGGCCTTAAATTCCTGGTATTTGGCGGCAACTGCCGTCAGTTCCGTGGGTCAGACAAAGGTAAAATCGCCCGGGTAAAAGCACACCACCACCCATTTACCGTGATAATCCGAAAGTTTGATATTTTTAAAACCGCCATTCACATAGGCCGCGGCTTCGAAATCCGGGGCCGGTTTGCCGACTCGCGCCGTCATCTTGACTTCCTCCTTGGGAAACTGGGTGGGTTGGCCCTCCGGGGCTGCCGGAGCCAGGATCGGTCCTTTGGCCGCGGATACGCATCCATCGGTGGGTTCGGTCATATTGCCCTCCTTGTTTCAGGCCGTGCCGGTCCTGATCCCGGCCGGCCCTGGTGAGAAAAGTTGAATTAAACTAGTTAATCTCAAGTTAAGACCGGATGGTATTTTGGCAAGACTGCCGGGTCATTTTTCACTATAGTTCAACAAAGGCTCGTTTCCAGTCGGTCTGACCGTGCGGCCCACCCGGGTCCACCTAAGGGGCCTTGCGCCATAAGCTGATAAACCTTATAATTTAAGATTGATCGATATTACTGCCGGGAACTTACCGCGGAACACCCCCAGCCAGGAGCAACCGGCCGGGCCTTCTCTGCTGTCCGGCCCGGATTCGCCTTTATCTGATGTGAAAGGTTCTCAACCATGGGTGGCGCCGGCGTCCCGCCGGGGCTTTGGGGTGGGGCGTAGTGTGCACCCTACACGGCT
>CAYNMI010000454.1:0-1975 GCA_964398095.1 uncultured Desulfobacca sp. | reverse complement strand
GTCCATGTCGATGAGGCGCTGGGCCTCCTCCTGGAGCAGGTATTCCCGGGCCTCCTTGACCTTGACCTTGCGCTGCTTGGTGCGGCCGGGGAAGATGTTCCCCAGCATATCCCGGAAGTTGAAGTCCATTTCCTCCATGCCCGCGGCGGAAAAGATCTCCACCACCGGGGTGTTCCGCTGGCTGACTTCCAGTTCCACGAAGCGGTCTTCCAGACGGCCGGACCGGAGCAGGGTCCTCAACTTCTCCCGGGTGCTGCCGCCGTCGCCTTCCTGCCCTGGCGGCGAGGGGGGGAGCAGCACGTCCAACAGGCGCTCTTCCACGGCCTCCGCGGCCTTGGCCTGGACCTTGTCCCGCTCTTCGGCCTTGACCATGTTAACGGCCAGTTCCATCAGGTCCCGGACCATGGATTCCACGTCCCGGCCCACGTAGCCCACCTCGGTGAACTTGGAGGCCTCGATCTTTAAAAACGGCGAGGCAGTCAGCTTGGCCAATCTCCGGGCGATCTCGGTCTTGCCCACCCCGGTGGGGCCGATCATGATGATGTTCTTGGGCGCGATCTCGTCCCGCAAATTTTCCGGGACCTGCTGGCGCCGCCAGCGGTTGCGCAAGGCGATGGCCACGGCCCGCTTGGCGTCCTTCTGGCCCACAATGTATTTGTCCAACTCCGCCACGGTCTCCCGGGGGGTAAGATGATCCCCGGAGGTGGGGAGAAATCTGAGCAATTCCATGGTTACCTGCCTTAAAAGAAGCTGTCAGCTATCAGCGGTCAGCTTTTAGCTAAAAGCAAAAAATGTCGGGTGCGCCCGGCGCACCACCTGTATCTGCGTTCATCGGCGGTTATCAGCGGTTTAATATGAGCCGCCGATGTACGCCGATAGACGCGGATTATAATTCCTCAATCACAATCTCACTATTGGTATACACGCACAGCGACGCGGCGATGCTCATGGCCTCCCGGCAGATTTCCACGGGGGTAAGCTCCGTGTGGGCCATCAGGGCCCGGGCCGCGGCCAGGGCAAAGGAGCCGCCGGAGCCGATGGCCATCACCCCTTCGTCGGGCTCGATGACGTCGCCGGTGCCGGAGATGAGCAGCGCCCCGGTGGCGTCCACCGCCAGGAGCATGGCCTCCAGGCGCCGGAGGATGCGGTCGGTGCGCCAGTCCTTGGCCAACTCCACCACCGACCGGGTGAGGTTGCCCTGGTGCTTCTCCAGCTTGGACTCCAGGCGCTCGAACAGGGTGAGGGCGTCCGCCGCGGAGCCCGCGAAGCCCACGATGATCTGGCCGTGGTAGAGTTTGCGGACCTTTTTGGCATGGTGCTTCATCACCATGTCGCCCAGGGTGACCTGGCCGTCGCCGGCCACCGCCACCTTATCGCCCCGGCGCACCATCAGGATGGTGGTGCCGCGAAATTTCTTATGGTCAACCATCGGTTAGTTACTAACCTCCAAGCCCTAATAACCCCGGGCGAAAAGGGGAAAAGGGCAAAAGGCGAAAAGGAAAAGACTAAAGAAAGTTGCCATGATGTCACCGTTGCTTATGCTCTGCCCCCAAGTTTGAGGAAAGCGTCAAAACTAATTTTCCCCACCCCTTTCGCCTTTTCCCCTTTTCCCCCCAAAGTTTTAGGGAGACGCCGGGGTTCCAATCGGTGCGGTCTAACCTTCAAAAAACAGACCTTAAAACGTCAAAACCTTATCCGCTTCTTTGACCAGGTGGTACAGATCGTCCATCCAGCCGATGGGGCAGGTGCCGGAGCCCACCATCCCGTGGGCCTTCAGGCACACCCCTCAGACGTAAAAATCGCCTTCGAACTTTTCCATCTCCCCCATGACGTCGAACTGCTCGGAGCCGCTCCGTTCGAAAGTCACGCCTTTGCCCAGCATAAAGACGCTGACCTCATCGTTCTGCCCGTGGGCGACGTTGGCCAGGCGCATGGCGTTGTAAATGGTTTCGCCGTCGTCGCTGGCAATGATCAT
>CAYNMI010000453.1:0-1986 GCA_964398095.1 uncultured Desulfobacca sp. | reverse complement strand
GGCATTCCAGGGAGAGCAGGAGCGGAATGTCGACGATGATGCCGTCGGCGCCGCAGATGATGGCCTTGGCCACGTGTTCCGCCAGGGCGACGCCGCCGCCGGCCAGGAGGGTGACCGCGTCCCGGAGCTGGTTCTCCACCAGCTTCAAGTGAGTGCGGCGCAGGAGGTCCTTAAGGTGAAGGTCGGCGGCCTCATTGAGGCCCCGGGCCTTTTCGGTGGCCACCAGGCGGATGACTTCCGCGCCCGCCGCGGCCAGGGCCGCCACGCGCTCCGGGGCGTGCTGGTCGCCGGGCACCATGATCCAGACGATCAGTTGGGGGTAGCGTTGCTTCACGGCCTCCATCTGGGTGATGACCCCGGGATGGTCCGTGAGCTCCAGGGCCTTGACCTGGGTCAGCAGGGGATCATCCAGGTCCAGGTTGGCGGCGGAGAAAAGCGGCACGATGGCCGCGGCCGCGTCCAGGAGGCCGGCGCCGATATGCTCCCGGGCCAGGATCACCACGGTGCCCAGGGTCTGGGCCGCGGCGGTGAGAATCTGCCGGAGACGTTCAGGGTCGGACCCGACGGGCGGCTCCGCCAGGACCACGGGCAAGGGGAGTTCCATGAGGGGCGGCGGCTCGAAGCGCAGCTCGTCCTGATCGTCAAAGACCAGGAACATGGGCTTGCGGCCCAGGTCGATGGAGGTGCTGATGTATTCCCGGCCGTGAATGCCGTCCCGGGTGGGGCGGACGATCTCCGACATGTCGGTCCAGAAGGAATCGAAGCCCTGGCCGGCGAAGGCGCCGCCGTAACCGGCGCCGGAGACCGGGATCTTGCCGGTTTCCGCCTGGTACCAGGTGGTGCCGATGATCTCCGGGGTGTAGTAGTCGTCGCCCAAGCGGCGGTACTGGGGGTTCAGGGCCTTGAAGACCAGTTCCCGGGGGCAGCCCTGGACGCAGCGGTAGCAGCTCCGGCACATTTCGTCAATGGTGTCCACGAATTGACGCCGGTCGAAATCGCGTTTCTTGTAGGCGTCCACGGGGCAGACCTGCTTGACGCAGCGCTGGCACCGCAAGCAGCCTTCATTCCAATCGATGATGGTGGTCTTGGCCAGGGGCGTGAAGCGGGGGGGCACCCGGCGCACGGGAATGTGATATTTGGCTGGCACTCGTTCCTCCTAAACAAAAGGGCGAAAAGGGAAAAAGGCGAAAAGGCGAAAGGGGAAAAGAAAATTGCGGGTAACTTTCCTTTTTGCCTGGTTAACGTCTTTGCCTCTTTTATTCTTCAGTCAATCCGGGGAAAAGTTCATGGCCCCAAGGGAGGCATATCAAGGTTTATCCCTTTTCGCCTTTTCCCCCTGCTTTTTTAACGGGCTGGGCCCCAGGGCCTCGGCCTTGGCCTTGATGTCGGCCAGCACCGCGGCCAGACCGGGAGCATCCCCCGGGGTCACCACGGAGCGTCCCACCCGGGCGCTCTCCAGGCCGATCTCTTTGAGGTAGCGTTGGGTGTAGGCGATGCGGTTTCCCAGGCGGTGGCTGCCCTCGTTATAGCGGCAGAGGTCTTCGGCGCAACCGATGACCCAGACCAGGTCCGCGGGGGCGGCCAGGGTCCGGAGCAGTTGAAAGGCCTCGATCTTGCTGCTGCACGGCTCCGGGAGGACCTGGAGCCGGATATCTTCTTTGCCCCACTGGGTTCTGAGAAAATCGGGGTTGGGGACGGCTTGCTGACAGGCGTAAATTACCACTTCCGTAGCCATAGATACTATGCCTCAAAAGGCCGGCCGGGCCGGCCCTGGAGGTTGGGGCCAGGGAAGCCGCCCGGCGGTCTCTAAACAAGATTTATCCTAAATATGATATTATGTCATCCCGCCCTGACTCTTGCAATAAATTATCCACAATCCGTCTTGAAAAGTTCAAGGTTCAAGGTTCAAGGTTCAAGGTTCGAGGTTCAAGGTTCAAAGTTAATGCCGTGGCGGGCGAGGACGCCCGCTCCACGACTTTTCAGGCT
>CAYNMI010000452.1:0-1989 GCA_964398095.1 uncultured Desulfobacca sp. | reverse complement strand
TCTCCCTCCCCCTTGATGGGGGAGGGTCGGGGTGGGGGTGGCGTCTTGTTGTTAGATTACAGATAGTGGCCGCCTCGTTCCCAAGTTATACCTGGGAACGCCAGATGTTCGCCCAAGCTCCGCTTGGGCACCGCCCGGGCTGGATGCTTGCTGCTGCCTTGGTCTTAAGGTATGCTGGTTTTAGGAGAAATTGCCGCCATGCTCGCTACCGCAGAACTCTCCGAAATCTTGCTTCCTGATATCAACCTCCGACAGATCGAACCGCACTTCTATTCCCTGTACGCCCCCGATGAAGCCACCAACACTTACGACCAGGGCGGCGCCCTGTCCTTTTACGACAAGGTAGCCTGTAACCGGTTGTATAACCGCCTGGTCTGGGGCTATTCGACTTCGGACTACCATACCCTGTGCCGCGAGGCCCTTAATTCCTCCACCGCCGGCTGGGTCCTGGACGCGGGTTGCGGCTCTCTCGCCTTCACCGCTGAGACCTACGCCGCCTACACCGCCCGCCCCGTGGTCTTCCTGGACCAATCCCTCACCCTGCTGACCCTGGCCAAATCCCGGTTGGCGAAACGCGACGGCCGCGTCCCCGACAACGCCGTCTTCCTCCATGCCGATGTCCTCTCCCTGCCCTTCAAGCCGGAAAGCTTCGGCACCATCATCGCCCTGAACCTGCTCCACGTCCTCCCCGATATCAAAACCCTGTTACAGAACCTCCGCCAAGCCTTACTCCCCGGCGGCACCATGACCTTTACCACCCTCATCGAAAACCACCGCCTCGCCGACCGCTACCTCCACTTCTGGGCCAACGCCGGCGAACTCATCCCCCGCACCAGCGATCAGCTTTTAGCCGAATTCGCCGCGTTGCTCCTGCCCGTTAGCTGCCGGATTCAAGGAAGTATGGCGTTTATGACGTGTAGATGAACAGGATGCTTCCGAAATTGCGAAGTTATAGGGCGCACCGCGTGCGCCGTCTAGCTATCATTATTATCGGTTTCCGAGCATGAGGTTCGGAATGAGAAAAAATGTCGAAGCGGATAACCATCATTGATCGCCGCCAGTTACGAGGTGAAAGAACCCCATGAAGAAAGTCGAGAGAGACTACGTCAAAAAACTTAAAGGAAAGCTTGATCTGGCCAAAAAGTTCCAAAGCATTCATATCCACAAGCCACTATCTTCCTATAGAGGCCCAATGAAACGTGATTTGGAAAATGTGTTAGGAGGTATCCCCATACTTCAACCTGAAATTGACATGATCTTCCACGAGCATTCTGGCCAATTGAATGCTGCCGAAGTCAAGTTGTTTAGGCCACGTGATGTGAATAGTAAAATGCCATTTTATGAAGGTATCGGACAAGCCCTCGCTCTCCATCGCTTTGGATTTGACCATGTTGCTCTTTGGTTTTTTTTCCTTCCCGAAGTTCAAATTGATGAAATCAATAAGTATGGAGCGGAAGCTTGGTCCTTTGTCAGAAATGATATGAACTTGCCCTTAGATTTTTCATATTTTAAAATTCAAGAGGACGACACCTTCTGGGTTATGCAGTATGGGGGAAGACAAACCGGTTTCTCTCTTGAACGGCAATTAGATGATCAAGATTTTATGATTATATGGCGCCACAGGAACCCGATCAGGTGTGATATTATTCCTCAGATCATACGTCAATTAATTGAGAAATATGTTTTAAAAATCAAATAACCAATAACAAAATGAATTACAATACTTGTCCTACTGGGGCATTCTCTTTTTCATTGTCTTATCGCAACCGGTTATTCATAAAATCAGGCTCCTAATAGTAAGGCCTTTCTATTTTATTTTGTCGGCTCTCACACTTTCCTCCCGCATCCACCCCTCCAACGCCTCCAACGCCCTTTCCGCATACGCTGCGCCCCGCAGCTTCTTGGGGATGCGCCGCTCTAATGGCGGGAAAAGTCCAAAATTGACGTTCATGGGCTGGAAGTCTTTGGTGGCGGTGTTGGTGAGGTGGT
>CAYNMI010000451.1:0-1992 GCA_964398095.1 uncultured Desulfobacca sp. | reverse complement strand
ACCCAGGAAGTGCGCCTGGACCCCGTGACCCACACCCTGAAGCGGGAAGGGATTGTGGCCATGATCAACCCCTTTGACCTCTATGCCCTGGAAGAGGGGTTACGGGTTCGGGATTCCCAGGGGGGGAAGGTGACGGTCATCACCATGGGCCCGCCCCAGGCCGAGGCAGCCTTACGAGAAGCCTTAGGTTATGGGGCCGATGCCGCGGTTCTCTTGTCTGACAAAAAATTTGCCGGGGCCGATACCTGGGCCACCGCCCTGACCCTGGCCAAGGCCATTGAGAAGCTGGGCGGGGCTGAATTGATCTTTTGCGGCAAGCAGGCCATTGACGGCGACACCGCCCAGGTGGGGCCCATGCTGGCCACCATCCTGGATATTCCCTATGTGGCCTGGGCCCGGAAACTGACTTTTGGCGCCGACGGCCATCTCACGGTGGAGCGCCTCCTGGACCACGGCTATGACGCGGTGGAGACCAGCCTGCCGGCCCTGATCACCGTGGTCAAGGAGATCAACGAACCGCGGGTGCCGTCCTTCAAGGCCAAACTCAAGGCCAAGAAAGAGGCCATCCCGGTGTGGGGCATCGGCGATCTGGGGCTGGCGGCCGCGGACGTGGGCCCGAGCGGCTCCTTTACCCAGGTGGTGAAGGTCTTTCCGCCGCCCTCCCGGGGCAAAGCCGAAGTCTGGACCGGGGCGCCCGAGGAACTGGCGGCCCGCCTGTGGCAACGGCTGCAAGCCCGGAGCCAGGCGGCCTCCTAGGGGCGCACCGGCGGGTTTGCCATAGAGAGGGCGGACACCTAGGTCCGCCCCTACAAGACATTTTAGATATTTTTACCTGTTCCGAAAAGTTTTTGGTGGCACCGGTTTCTTCCCGGTGCGGCTGCACAGGTTGAAAACCTGTGCCACCAAAGGCGGCGAGCCCGGAGGCCTGGATTGATGGTGCGCAGTGCGCACCCTACACTAACCTTGAACCTTGAACTTTGAACCTTGAACTCCTCATCCATGGCCTTACAAGAAGAATTCATCAAAACCGGGGAATACTTCTTCAGATGGCGCAGCTATCTGCCCCTCATCATGGCCGCCTTATTTATCCCGGCCCTGATCTGGTGGCGGCATCCCTTTGCCAGCCGCGGCCTGGATCTGGCCTGGGATGCCGGCTGCCTGGCCGTCGCCCTGCTGGGCGAGGCCGTCCGGTTCTTCACCGTGGGCTTCGTGCCCCGGGGCACCTCCGGCCGCAATACCCTGCGCCAGGTGGCCGACGCCCTGAACACCTCGGGCATGTATGCCGTGGTTCGCAACCCCCTTTATCTGGGCAATTTCATCATCTGGCTCGGCCTGTCCCTGTTCATGAAGTCGGTGTGGTTCACCCTGATTATCATCCTGTTTTTCACGATATTTTATGAACGCATCATCTTTACCGAAGAGGCCTTTTTGCGGCAGCAATTCGGCGACGCCTTTCTGGAGTGGGCCGCGGCGACCCCCGCCATGCTGCCCCGCTTCCGGAATTGGCGGCCGCCCTCCCTGCCCTTTTCCTGGAAGTCGGCCCTGGTCCGGGAATACGGCTCCTTTTATGCCATCATCGTGACGTTTACGGTATTGGAAGTGCTGGGGGGCTTATCCGCCCCCGGCAAATTTTATGTAGAGCCGATATGGATCAAAATTTTCATCGCCAGCACGATATTCTACCTGACGGTCAGATATCTGAAGAAAAAAACGAAGGTACTGGCAACAGCTAATCGGTAAAGATACGGTGCGCCAGGCGCACCCTACGTAACTATTGGCGGCCATGGGTCGCCCTATATAACTGCTAACCGCTAACCGCTAACTGCTGACTGCTAAACAATGAGCCTGATTTTTTACGCTGAAAAATGTATCGCCTGCGGCAACTGTGTCGAGGCCTGTCCCTTTGGGGTTTTGAGTCTGGAAGGCGACACCCTGGTCATTGGCGAGGGCTGCACCCTGTGCGGCGCCTGCATCGAGGTCTGCGAGACCGAG